>CALCQT010000194.1 GCA_937894825.1 uncultured Anaerolineaceae bacterium | reverse complement strand
ACATGGTTTTGGCCCGGAAGGATCGTCACCGTTTGATGAGCGAGGCGAGCAACACGCGTACGATAATCAGGACAGTTTTAATCCGGAAGAGAATTGATCATCTGGCCGCTGCGAAATTCCACAAGCAGCGGCAGAAAATACAAACCTGTTAAAGCGAAGTTCAACTGTGAGATGATAAAATGAATAAAATGACAAAATCACAGGAAAATTATATTAAAACAATTTACGAGCTTTCTCGAAATGGCGCGGGAGCTCGCATATCGGATATTGCCGCCAAACTGGAAGTGACAAAAGCCAGCGCCAGTGTCGGAATAAAAACGCTTCAGGAAATGAACCTGATCAGGCGGGATGAAGACCGTCTGGTATATCTCACATCCGAAGGTGTAGTACGGGCAAAAGTTATTACAGGGAAGTTTTCAATTATCCGGGATTTTTTATCAAATGTGCTGTTGATTGACGAAAAAATTGCACATGATGATGCCTGTGCGATGGAGCATGTGCTCAGCACAGAAACGCTGTGCGTGTTGTGCCGGATGACTGGCGGGAAGCCCTGCTCAGACGAGGGCAATAAATGTCTGATTGAAGCTGAAAAGACTGCGGTGTCGTAGACTCTGATCGCCGGCAGCCGGATGAATTTGAATCCTGCTTTCGGCGATTGGTTTTTGTCGGCTATTTTACTTCGTCAATCAACAAGGTGTTGCGGACCGGGTCCGAAGTGATAAAAACCGTGTTGAAAGTTTCATCCGTGGTCCCATCTTGGTTGTGATAGATCAGATTGACCGTGACTTCCGCCGGATTGGTATCATACGCCTGCAGATAGGCATAGTTGACTTCTACAGATTCAACCGTTTCCCAATACGCTTTATAAATATCGAAGGGGATCCCCCCGCCTTGATAACAGCAGGCGATCTGCATCTTTTCTGAGAGCATCCACCAGGCATCTTCATAGGCCCGGTTCTGCAGCTTTTCATAATAAGTGCGAATAAAAACGTCCGGGCTGGGGAAAGATTCCGCCGGCCATGGCGTAAATGTAGCCTGGATGACATCGGTCGTCCCGACGGTTGGAAGACCGGGAATGTCGGCCATGACAGTCGGCTCGGCTATCTCCGTCGAGGTGGGCAAGCCGGACAGCATACTCGCTTCAAAGGTTTCGGCCGCTTGGGTGTGAATGGCGGCGATGGAGGTTTCCTGGGTGTTTTGCTGGGATGTTTTGGCTGCGGATGAAAGCAGATAAATTAAACCGGCAATGATCCCGACGGCGACGGGCAGAAATAGCAACATCCAGGACTTGATGGGACTCTGTTTATTCTTTTTTTCTCCTGAAGGGTCGGAATAATAATAGCCTCCAATGGTCTCAGAACCACCGTTGCTGTTGATCAAAGCGATGAAATCGGAACCCAATTTGTGGGTGGTCCAGGATGTTTCGGCATTGCTGCGGATGGTGAAGACATGCTCACTGGACTCCCCCGGATTAATGCGAAAATCAGGCGGATAGACCGAAACCCAGGCAACCTGCAGTGAGATACGCCCAACCAGGATCCGTTCGCCTTCGTTGGCGATGATCAGCGTGGCCTGTCCGCGCCCTTCGCTTGGATCGTTCCGGGTCAGAACACCAAAATCCAGCGTTTTCGTTGAGATGACTAATTGAGCTTGCGGAAATTGCGTGTTTTGCACGATCATGAGTTGATTATAAAGCATAACATGCCTTAGAATCAGGCTGTTCGAAGCCTGCAGAGATTCGAATCGCTCTTGTTTGATTCACCGCTTTTACCGGAAGGAAAGCGGAATTCCGGATGTTAAAACAGGTACAATCAGGATGAAATCCACCTGCACCGGGTTGAAAACGGGCAAAACGGTTTGAACCGGAAAGCGAGGAGAAAAATGGTTCGAGTTTTATTAGTCGAGGATGATCCCATTTTGAATGAGGGCCTGGCTCATGCGATCCGGAACCTGGGTTATCAGGTCGACGGTGTAAAGTCGGTTCGCGATGCAATGGTATCTTTCCGGGAGAATCCCTACGATTTGCTGGTATTGGATATCGCGCTGCCGGATGGGGACGGTTTTGAAATCTGCCGGGCGGTGCGTCAAAGTTCGGCCGTTCCGATCATTTTTCTGACCGCGTCGGACGAAGAGGTCAGCGTGGTCCGGGGTTTGGACATGGGGGCGGACGATTATGTTACCAAGCCGTTCCGTCTGAACGAAGTGCTCTCCCGCATCCGGGCGCTGATCCGGCGCACTTCCGATTTTCACCCTTCGGAATATGAACTGGCTGCGAATGGGATCCGACTTGATATCCTGAACAATCTGGCCTATAAAAATGAGGTTCCGTTGAGCCTGACTGCCACTGAGTTAAAGCTTCTCGCGCTGCTGATGCGCCATCCGAACCGGGTGCTCTCCCGGGAGACGCTGTTGGATAAGTTGTGGGATCATCAGGGGGATTTTGTGGATGATAACACGTTGTCGGTATATATCAGCCGGCTGCGCGGAAAAATCGAGGATGATCCGGAACACCCCAAAATGCTGATCAACCTGCGCGGGATCGGTTATCAATGGATTGCGCTGATGGGGGAATAAGCCATGAAGCTGCTGACGGATAAAAATATTCTTCGTCTGTTTTCCTTATGCTTTCTGCTTTTTGCGCTATTGTTGGGTGCGGCCTTGCTGGCTCCCCGGAGCTTTCGATCCGATTTTGAAGCGCTGCTGCTGCGGCATGACGCGGAGATCGCCGGATCGCTGTTGTCGGCTGGTGTGGATCCATTGGTGATTTCCGGAGCATTCACTGACGGGAAAACAGAAGCCGCGACGCAAAGCGGGCGGCGTTTGCTGCAATCCATCGGATACCGATCCGGCAATCTTGCGGCTGTGCTGCCTGCGCTTTTGGAAAACGAACGAAAATACCGAATTGTTTTTAGCGGACTGATTTTTCTATTGGGAGCAGTGCTTTTTTGGGTCTTCCGGCGTTATCTGGTGAACCGGCAGCGGCTGATCGAGAAGGCAGATGCGGCGGTTCAGGCGTTTATGAATGGGGAACTGGATTCCCGGCTGGAGAGCGAGGAAGAGGGCAGTCTGTCGAAACTGTTCTCGTCGGTGAATGGGCTGGCAACCATGCTCACTGCACATGTGGAAGCGGAACGGGCTTCCAAGGGGTTCCTGAAGCAGACCATGGCCGACATTTCCCATCAGCTGCGCACACCGCTTTCGGCGCTCAAAATGTGCAATGAAATCATTCAGGAAGAAAGCGGAAATCCGGTGACGGTTCGGGATTTTTCGGCGAAAGCGGCCGCAGCGCTTGACCAGATGGAGCGCCTGATCCAGAACCTGCTGAAACTGACCCGGTTTGACGCCGGAACCGTTGTTTTTGAAAAAAAGAAGATCAGCGTGCGGGATCTGCTTCATGAAGTCCTGCCGGTTTTTGAGGTGCGGCTAGAAAAGGAACAGAAACAGATTTTGCTGGACGGACCCGCGGATGCCGAATTGCTTTGCGATCGAACCTGGCTGGCCGAGGCCATTGCCAATCTGATTAAAAACGCGCTGGATCATTTGCCGGCAGGTGGTTTGGTTTTGATCACCTGGGAGGAGACACCGCTGACCCTGAAGTTAAGCGTGCAGGATAACGGGGAAGGAATTCATCCGGAGGATATCCATCATATTTTCAAACGTTTTTTCCGCAGCCGCTTTTCCCATGACAACCAGGGGATCGGGCTGGGGCTGCCGCTGGTCAAGACGATTGTCGAGGCGCACCAGGGGGCCGTCTCGGTGGTCAGTACGCCGGGCGAAGGCAGTATTTTTACGCTCGATTTTCTGAAATCCTGACAGTATATAAAAATTTGGATAGCTGTTCTGTCATCTCGACTCCCAACGGGGCGCCATGGGCGTCCCGTTGGGGAGAGATCCTCAAGGATCATTTCGGGTCTGATATTCTCCAGAGGAAGGTTATTTGAAAAAAAAGTAAGGAATTTTCACAATACATTCCCTAGAAATCCCCAGACCCGCTATTCTGAATGAGGATCACTCCGCCTCGAAGAAGGCCTTGGGTATCCAAGGCCTTCTTCGAGAGTCGGGATGACAGTTTGGTTGTTCTAATTTATGTCACACAGAGCACGATATAAATTAGAACAACAGCTGGTTCCGTTAAAAATACTTTTGTCAATAATCCACCAATCGTTAAATCTTACAAATTTGTAAGACGGTATTCACTTTTCTGTAAGGGAAAGTTGCTATGCTGTTATTTGTCGGCGAGGACAAATAACAGCAATCTTCACGGAAAGCCGCCGGCATTTCGATCCACGATTTATGGAAAGGTGAAATATAGTTTGAAATCATTATTGTTCGAAAAATTTGCAAAGCATGCAAAGCTGCGGGCAGCATTCTGGGGAATCATCGGGATTCTCCTCTTCGTCTGGCCGGAATTTCTGCTTGGCGGACTGTTCTATGCGCTCGTCGGATATGTGCTTCTGGACGGGATTGGACGTGTTATAGATTTTGTCCGGGTGCGTTCCGTAAATTATGTTCAGAAAAGGGATGCGTTTTCATCGCTCAGTTATTTTAGCCTGGTCATCGCCATTCTGCAACTCGTGATCGTCATCCATGCCGTTTATTTCAGGCGCTTTCTGATTCAGGCAACCCCTGTTTATCTGGGCGGATACCTGCTGTTGGAAGGTATTATTTATTTTGTGATTGCCCGGTGTGCAAATACAATCCCGCAAAAGAGGTTTTTAGTACCATGCTCGCTGATTGTCTTTTGGGGCGGGGTGGTTATCCTTGTCTTTACATTTGGATTTGGCGTTGGCGGTCTCCACGGGCTTGCCATAATTTCCGGCGGTGCGTCAATGCTCGCCTGCTTCTATGAGGTGGCAATCTGTTGTGTCTGCCGGAAAAATACGGATACGCGCTTAAGCGGAGGGAATCTACAATGAACATCTTAGAAGTAGCTGCGATCAGCAAAACCTATGGCGCCGGGGAAGCCGCGGTAGATGCTTTGAAAAATGTCAGTTTTTCGGTCCCGAAAGGGGAGTTCGTGGCGGTCGTCGGCGAATCCGGTTCCGGGAAAAGTACGTTGTTCAATCTGATCGGTGCGCTGGACACCCCGACCTCCGGTCAGATCCGGATTGATGGGAAGGATATCCTGTCGCTGTCAGATGAGCCGCAGACGATTTTTCGCCGGCGCAACATCGGATTTATCTTTCAGGCCTACAATCTGATTCCCGAGTTGGATGTGGAGCAGAATATCATTTTTCCGCTGCTGTTGGATTACCGCAAACCGGATCCGACTTACGTGGAGGAATTGCTGGAGGTTCTGAGCCTGAAAGAGCGTCGTCACCATCTGCCCTGGCAGCTTTCCGGCGGGCAGCAGCAGCGGGCGGCGATCGGGCGCGCGCTGATCACGCGGCCGATGCTGATCCTGGCGGACGAGCCGACCGGAAATCTGGATACAAAGAATAGCAATGATGTCATTGCGCTCCTCAGAACTGCCGCACAGCGATACCAGCAGACGATCCTGCTGATCACGCATAACCAGAACATTGCCGCCTCCGCGGACCGGGTGCTGCGGATCTCCGATGGCGTTCTGACCGATTTGGGAGCGCGGAAATCATGAACAGCTATTTGGATCTGATCGCGAAAGATGAAAAAGCGCATCCGCGGAAAAACCGCATCACGATCCTGACGATCGCGATTGCGGTCTGCCTGGTGAGCGCGATTTTCGGTATGGCTGATATGGAGATGCGTTCTCAGACATTGAGCGCTATCAAAACATACGGGAATTATCACGCGGCTTTCAAGGGGATTAACAGTGATACCGCTGACTTGATCCGGATGCGGCCGGATGTCGCGGTTTCAGGCTGGATCAGTCAGATTGGCAGCCGGGACGGATATACCTTGCATGGGAAGGAACTGGCGATCAGCGGCGCGGATGAGCCGATGGCTGCGGAAATGGGGATCGAAATCATGGCGGGGCGCTTCCCTCAGACAGCGGAGGAAGCGCTGTTGGGCCGGCAGGCGCTGGAGCAGTTCTCCCTGTCGATCGGAGATGTGGCACCGGTGACATATCCGGATGGAAGCGAACGGTCCTATAAAATCGTCGGGACTTTCCGGGATTTTTCCAGTCTGAAAAAGGAGGACGTGCATGGGCTGATCGTTGATGTCTCCGGAATGAAATCCATTCTGGGGCAGGCAGCGGATGATTGGCAGGATTGGCGGTTCTATGTCCAGTTTGCCAAAGGCGCGCGGATGCGGCAGGCGATGGATGAAATTCAAGCCAATTTCAGCCTCTCCGATGACCAAATTGCGAAAAACACTTTATTACTGGGGTTGGCCGGTCAAAGCGATGAGAGCTATGCGTATATGCTCTATCGGGTCGCAGGTGTCCTGTTCGTTCTGGTCTTGACTGCCGGCGTCCTCATGATCGCCAGCAGTTTCAACATGCGTGTGCTGGAGCGGGTTCAATTTTTCGGGCTGCTGCGTTGTCTGGGCGCGTCCAAGCGTCAGATTCGGCGCTTTGTGCTGTCGGAAGGGCTGCGTTTCAGCCTGAAAGGGATTCCGCTCGGGCTGCTGGCCGGAACCGCGATCGTTTGGATCGCTTCCGCATTTCTTAAATTTTTCAATCCGGTCTATTTTCAGGAGATACCTTTGTTTGGATTGAGCTGGCTCAGCCTGATCAGTGGTGCGTTGGTTGGATTTCTCAGCGTTTTGCTGGCTTCTCATGCTCCAGGGCGGATGGCTGCAAGCGTTTCACCGCTCAACGCGGTGTCCGGCAATCTCAGCCGGAACGCCGCGGGGCAGGCCAAAAAAGCGCCGCGTTTCCGTCTGTTCTCAATTGAGGTGCGGATGGGCCTGCAGCATGCCTTCTCCGACACGAAGAACATCCTGCTGATCACCGGCTCTTTCGCCATTACAATTGTCCTGTTTTTGGCATTCAGCGTCTCGATCGATTTTATGCATCAGCGCCCGTATACACCGGATCTTTCGATCCTTGGCAATGCGGATGGAACGCTGCTGGACAGTGAGGTTTCCGTCCGACTGGCGGAGATCCCGGGCATTGAACGGATTTATGGGAGGATGATGGTTGAAGTGCCGTTCATGATGGGAAATGAGGCCGGCAGCGCGGTGCTGCTCTCCTACGAAGAAAACCAATTCAATTGGGCAAAAAACGAATTGACGGAAGGCTCGCTTTCTGCAGTGATTGAGGGGAGCGATACCGTTCTGAGTGTCTTTCAGGAGGAGATCGGGATTCACGTCGGTGATACGATCCGCCTGGATTTCCTTTCCGGTGAGCGGGAAGTGAAACTCGCCGGAGTGCTGGCGACCAGCCCGTTTGACCGCACTGCCGGATCGATCATTTTGATCTGTTCCGAGGAAACGTTCCGGCAGCTGTCCGGGAGCGGAGCGTATACGATTATCGATATGCAGCTTGCGGGGAACGCCGGAGAGGAGACAGTGCGGCAGGTCCGTGCACTGGTCACAGAGGGACTGAAATTGTCGGACCGGCGGCAGAGCAACGTGGAGGGAAAGGCTGCTTTTTACACCTACGCGATTTTTATTTACGGCTTTCTGGTGATCATTGCGGCGATCACGGTGCTCAGTATTGTCAACAGCATGAACAACAGCGTTTTCACCCGTATCAATACCTATGGTCGGATGCGGGCGGTGGGCATGAGCGGAGTTCAGCTCAGCCGAATGATAATGGCTGAGGCGGGAGTATATGCCGCCTGTGGCGCGCTGGCTGGGTGCGTTTTTGGTCTGCCGGTTCATTATGGGATTTTTGGCATGATGATCACTGCCCACTGGCACATCAGCTGGGATTTACCGCTTGCGGCGCTGCTCGTGATCGTTGGGCTGGTGGTACTGTCCGCGTTGCTGTCCGTGCTCGGTCCGGTGAAAAGGATCGGCCGCATGGATGTGGTCAGTGTGGTGAACGCCCAATAGGCGGGGATGCGGGGGCCGGTTGACGGCAGGGTTTGGCGCTTTCATTAACTCGGATCCCGCAATTTTAGCCGTTGTTGAGCTTCTTATGATATAACCCGACTTTGACAGTGAATAATTAAGTAAACATATATAGAATCAGA
>CALCQT010000193.1 GCA_937894825.1 uncultured Anaerolineaceae bacterium | reverse complement strand
GAATCAGGCTGCCGGAGAGAACGACTTTTTCCGGGCTGAGGATGGCGCAAATCCCGGTGATGAAACCGGCGATTTCTTTGCAGAAGCGCGCTTCATTTTGCTGAAATTCGCGGTCGGTCCATGGGATGTTGAAAGTGTTTTCACGGATTTCCCCGGCGTGATTACGGAACCCTTTATGGATTTTCCCGTCGATAAAAATCGCTGCACCGGGAATATATTTCTGTGGGAAATACAGATACAAAAGTGTGGCAGCGCGATCAAGCTGTTTTCTGGCGCAGTAACCCAGACAGGCGGCATTAACGTCGTTTTCGAAGATGACTGGTAGTCCATATTTGGTCCGGAAATGATCCAGGAATCCGCTGCCGTTCAGTGCACTGTAGTCCGACCGCAGGTACCCGCCATATTCGACGCCGGGCAAACCGAACCCGATCGCTTTGACCGTCGGGATCTGTGTAATCATCCGCTCGATGAGCGGCTCGAAGTCGGCGCGTTGAATTTGCGGGAGCGCCTTCTGTTCGCTGAACACCGGGTTGCCGGTCAGGTCGGCTGCCCGGTAAAATACCGTGTCGTCGCTGCCGCTTTCATGGGCGAAGATGACTGCCGCGTGTGCGAAATTGTTGTTAAAGCGGTAACTTTGGGCCGGACGGCCGCCGCGGGAAGGGATTTTTTCTGCCTCAAAAACCTCGCCGTCCCTGACTAACTGCTGCAGAATGGTGTTGACGGTCACGGATGTCAAGCCGGTGGCTTCGGCCAGTTGCTGTGCTGTTGCAAGCTGCTGTTGTTTCAGCGCTTTGCGGATAATGTTGGTGTTGGCTTCTTTCAGCAGCAACACGTTGCCAGATACTTTTTTCATGCGTTCCCATTATATAAGTTCTTTTATAAAGGTCTTTGATAAGTATAACGCGATCTTTTTATTTTGGGAAGGTTGGGTACATTTCTATATGTCGGGTGAGGAAATAAGTTTCGCCGACAGGAACGTAGATTTGTTCGGAACATCTGTTGTGGGGAGCACGATACGCTCCCCACAGAAAGTTAATTCTTGTTATTCTGCCGCGTATTGCCGGACGATGGCCTCGATCAACTGGGTGCAGGCTTCCAGCCCTTCGGCGGTGATGTGTTCATAAGGCCCATGCCAGGCATAACCGCCGGTGCAGAGGTTCGGGCAGGGCAGCCCGTCAAAACTGAGGCGTGCGCCGTCTGTGCCGCCGCGGATCGGACGGACAATCGGCGTCAGCCCGATTTCTGCCATGGCGGCTTTCGCGGTTTCAATCAGATGGAAATTTTTCCGGATGATCTCCTCCATGTTGGCGTATTGCTCCCGGATTGTCAGGGAAACGGTTCCCTCGCCATGCCGTTCGTTGAGTATCTTTTCGATGTGGCGTAAGGTGCTTTTTCTCACCTCATAAGCCGCGGCGGAATGATCACGGATGATGTAGCGCAGCTGTGCTTTTTCAACATTGCCGGTGATATCGCAGAGATGGAAGAATCCTTCATAATCCTCTGTGTCACGCGGCGTTTCGGCGCCGGGTAACATGGCATTGATTTCAAACGCAACCAGCGAGGCGTTACGCATCACGTTCTTTGCGGATCCGGGATGGACATTGAACCCGTTGATCTCAAACATCGCTTCACTGGCGTTGAAATTTTCAAAGTTAATCTCGCCCTCTTCGCCCCCGTACAGTGTGTAGGCGAATTCAGCGCCGAAACGCTCAAAGTCGAAGTGATCCGCGCCGCGCCCGATCTCTTCGTCCGGCGTGAAAGCGACACATATTTTGCCATGAGGCGAATTCTTTGCGAGGATCCGTTCGCAGGCGGTCAGGATTTCGGAGACGCCGGCTTTGTCGTCCGCGCCGAGCAGTGTGGCGCCGTCGGTGGAGATCAGTGTGCGTCCTTTGAGGCTGGGCAGGTGCGGAAACTGTGCCGGTGAAAGGATTCGTCCGCTTTCTCCCAGTCTGATTTCTCCGCCGTCGTAATCGGGGATGACCTGTGGATTCACGTTCTGTCCCGCAAAGTCCGGGCTGGTGTCCAGATGGGCGATGAATCCGATGGCCGGAATGTTTTCGCAGCCGGGCGTGGCCGGGATGTTCCCATAGACATAACAATTGTCCGTGCCTGTCACGTCTGAAATGCCGAGCGCTTCCATCTCGTCCGCCAGCAAGCGGGCCAGTGCAAACTGCCGCGCGCTGGAAGGAACGGTTTTCGATTGTGGATCAGAGGTGGTGTAGATTTTTACGTAGTTTAAAAAACGTTCTGTCGCCTTCATAAT
>CALCQT010000192.1 GCA_937894825.1 uncultured Anaerolineaceae bacterium | reverse complement strand
ACCGTCGGGTTCAGGCTGGTCATCGGATCCTGAAAAATCATGGATATATCCGAGCCCCGAATCTTCAGCATCTCCCGTTCAGAGAGCCGGCTCAGTTCCCGCTCATCCAGAACAACAGATCCCTGCGTAATTTTCGCAGTGGAAGGTAACAGTTGCACCACGCTTTTCACCGTGATCGTCTTTCCGCTCCCGGATTCCCCGACAATGGCAATCGTCTCTTTTTTATTCAGATCAAAGTTCACACCACGAACGGCATGAATAACGCCCCGTTCCGTCCGGATTTCTACATGTAAATTACTGACTTCCAGAATTTTTTCCATGAGGCCCCTTTATTTCCGCATTCTCGGGTCCAACGCGTCACGCAGGCCATCGCCCAGAATACTGAAACAGACCATGATCAAAATAATCACGATAGCCGGGAAAATCAGTAAATAGGGAAAATTATGCAGCACCTGATAGCCATTATTGATCAGAACGCCCAGCGAAGCTTTCGGCTCGCTCAAACCAATACCGATAAAACTAAGAAATGCTTCGGTGAAAATCGCGCTGGGAATGGTGAACATTGCATTAATCACAATGACGCCGACTGTGTTCGGAATCAAATGTTTCAGAATGATATTTCGCGGACTTGTTCCTAAAATCCGCGCCGCAAGCACGAATTCCTGCTCTTTCAGCTTCAGAATCTGTGCCCGAACCAACCGAGCCATATTCACCCAGCCGGTGATCGCCAGCGCAATGATAATCGAGGTGATCCCCGCAGGCATCACCATCATCAACAGGATAATGATGATCAGACTGGGTATCCCCACCAGAATCTCAATAATTCGCTGCATCACGGCGTCCACCCGGCCGCCGGCCAAAGCGGAAACCGCGCCGTAGGTCACACCAATAAAGATATCAATGCAGGCCGCGAAGAAAGCAATCAGCAGCGATATCCGCGTCCCGTACCAAATGCGGGCAAATTGATCCCGCCCAAATTGATCCGTTCCAAAAATATGTTCCCGTGTCGGCGCCTGAAAAGTGACCGTATAATTTGTCTTAGCATAATCATAAGAAGAAAGAATCGGCCCAAAGATTGCCAATAAAACAATGATGATCAGAATGACCAGGCTGACGACCGAACCCTTGTTTTTCCGCATTCGGATCCAGCCATCCTGCAGCGCGCTCATCGCAGGTTGAGCAATATGTTCTTTTTCTTTTTCATCCACCTGAGCCGGTTCAAACAGCTCAAGCGGCAGGTCTTGGTACGTTTCTGTCATCATGCCTCTCTTGCACCCTGGATCCTGATTCGCGGATCGATCACCGAATATAGCAGATCGACGATCATAACAACAAAGATATAAAATGCGCTATAAAAGATTGTTAATCCCATAATGGTGGCGTAATCATTGCTTTTGATACTTTCGACAAACAAACTGCCGATGCCCGGGATCGAAAAGATCGACTCCACTGCCAGCGACCCGGTCAGCAAATTTACTACGATTGGTCCAAGGATGGTCACAACCGGAATGATCGAATTGCGCACCGCATGGCGCATCAAAACGTTGAACTGGCTTAAGCCCTTGGCGCGAGCGGTAATAATATAATCCTGCTCCAAAACATCCAGCATTTCGGTGCGGATAAAACGGGCGAACATTGCCGTAGCGCCGAACGAAAGTGCAATTGAAGGAAGTACGGAATGTGCCCAGGTCCCCCAGAAAGCGACCGGCAGGATTCCCAGCTTCAGCCCGACATAATATTGCAACAAAGCTGCTACTACAAAATTGGGCACCGAAACACCCAGGACCGCAAGCACGGTAGTCAAAAAATCGATCCCGCTATTATGTTTCCATGCCGCGATAATTCCCAGTGTCAATCCGACAGCCAGACCTAACAGCACTGCCTGGAGTCCGATCAACGCGGAAGGCCAAATTCGGTTTGTAATCACCTCTTTGACCGATCTGCCGGTATAAAAAAAGGATGTCCCAAAATCGCCTTGCGCCAGATTTTTCAGATAAAGAAAATATTGCTCAATGACAGGCTTATCCAGCCCATATTTCGCCAGTAACTGCTGCTGTTGTTCCGGTGGCATCAAAGAAAACCGTTCCGAATCAAAAGGCGTGCCCGGCAATTGCTTCATCAGGAAAAACGTCGCCGTGATAATGATCAGAAGTGTAATAAAAAGAAAAAAGATTCGTTTAAGAATATACTTTCCCACAGGTGTTCCTCTCCCCCGCTTACGAAAGCCACAATTCAAAATTTAATAAATTATTCCAGCTATAAAGAGGATTTTGAGGTCGTTTTCTCCCCAATCAACGCAGAAAAAACAACCTCAAAGATTCGTACTCATTTTTTCGAACCGCTGCACCGAAAGAAGCAGATTTCTGTTTGTTTCGTGTGGCAGCCACTGCACGTCAAAACGAGGAAACAAATCAACATTGCCATCCCAGGGTGATTTTAAGGCGCCCTGGGATGGATTTGCCGCAACAGATCAGGCGGCACGAAACTTATTTAATTTTTGCGTACTTAAACTCAATCGGATTACCGAATGGATGAACAATCAAGTCTTCAACGTTGCCTTTGATCAAATAGGCAGCCCCTCTATAATAAAGCGGAGAGATAACAGCGTCGGTTTCAACCAGCAAACGTTCAGCGTCCAGCATGAATTGAAGGCGCAGGGCATCGTCCGTCTCAGCTTTGGCAGCAGCGATCCATTCATTATAGGTTTCGTTGTTATAATTGCCGCGGTATGGCGTGCCATTGGTCCACAAGTCAAGATAGGTCATTCCATCGTCATAATCAGCACCCCAGCCGGTAATCGCAAATTGATAGTTGTTATTATCCATCAATTCGTTGCGGGCTTTTGAGGTTTTTGAATCAATCACGACATCGATACCCAGGTTCTCCTTGAATTGGCTCTGAACGAAGGTGGCGATCGCCTTGGTAATGGTATCGTCAGCAATCAACAAAACCAGATTCGGTGCCCCGCCCATTTCTGCGACGCCTTGATCCCAATATTCTTTTGCTGCGGTCGGATCAAAGGGATCCAGGTTGCCGTTGAGTTCACGGAAAGTTTTCTCGCCGTCACCGGCAACACCGAAGGAAACCAATCCTTCGGCAGCGGCCGAACCGTCTGCCAGGATAATATTGGACAGAATGGAACGATCAATCGCCAGACCCAGCGCCTTGCGGATGTTAACATTGCTCAGTTCGGGAGCGGTGGTATTATATTGCAGATAGGTCGTCCGGAATTGGCTGACAGACAGGAATTCAGGATCATTTTTATACGTCATCACATCTGCGGAAGTCAGGGCAACCCGGGAAAGTTCTCCGGCTTTGTATGCATTCAGCGCGGCAGCCTGATCTTTAATAATCTTGACATTGAAGGTCTGGATCGCTACATTTTCCGCATCCCAGTATTTTTCGTTCTTCTCAAGGGTCGTTCCAACGATGGGATCATAGCTGGTGATGATATACGGGCCGGAATAGATCATGTTTTCGGCTTTCACGCCATAATTATCACCTTGCGCGGTCACGAATTCCTCATTCAGCGGGAAAAACATGGACAGCGTCGTCAGCCGGACAAAAAACGGCGTCGGTGTCTTAATTTTCACTTCGAATGTCTTATCATCCAGCGCTTTTACGCCGACTTCTTCCGCAGGTACTTTGCTTTCATTATATTCAAGACCATTCACAATGTAATCGGTCATGATGAAAGGATAGCCGTTGGTGGCATCCGGGCCCATTTGTTTCAGCCAGGCAAAAACGAAGTCATGAGCTGTGATAGGGGTACCGTTAGACCATTCAATGCCGTCACGCAGCGTGAAGGTATAGGTCAGTTTATCATCGCTGATGGCATAGTCGGTCGCCAGAGCCGGTTCCGGCTGGTGATCAACCCCCAACCGATACAAACCCTCGAAAGCATTGTTCAGAATGGTAAATGACTGGGTGTCGGAAGCGTCCCATTGAACCAGCGTACGAATCTCGCTTGCGTCATAAATGGTGACCGTATCAACCGTGTTCTGGGCAGCGGTTGGCATCACAATAATGGTCAATAGAAGGACCAAAATCAGAGGAAATAACTTTTTCATTTCCTCATCATATTGTTCTTTATCAATTTCACCTTTTTTAAATTTCTCCTTCAACTCTTTAATTTTTACCTTAGTTTCTTCAGGTATTTCTTTTCTATCACAATGTCCTTTTTCTTCATG
>CALCQT010000191.1 GCA_937894825.1 uncultured Anaerolineaceae bacterium | reverse complement strand
TGGAAAAAGAGGCTTTTCAATATGGTTTGACCCATAAATTCCACAATCATTCGCCATTGATCGATCCGCAGCGAAATCACAATATCTATTATCAAAATTGGCCTGACATAAACACCCGCAGTAATTTCTATGAGACCTTCGCACATGCCCTCGGCCGGCGCAGTTTATGGACACAAGCCATGGACGGAGACAGGCAGGAGAACAACCAGGCCTATACCGCATCTACGTTTCTGGAGTTCATGCGGAATGAATACTATCCGGCTGCCTCGTCATGGCAGGACGATTTCCTGAAGAATTTGATCGTCCGCTTCTCAAGGACCTATTCGTACAGTGCCGATATCCGCCAACTGCTTTGCGATCAGTTGGGGATCAGTCCGGAGACTTTCGATAAAAAATTCATCGAGTATAGCCGCAGGAACGCATTTCTGATCTCAAGCCGTGTCCTTGCTGTACACAATAACAAAAGTAGCGGCGACGTCATTGCCGCCGCGCTCATCCAGCCGGATATTCCGGTGTTGTCCGCCGATAACCCGCGTTTGAAAATCGATTCCGCCGCCGCTCCGCTGACAATCGACCCCAAAATAATCGGGGTTGATTTGGGCGGGGCTCATTCAGAAACAACGATTTCAGTCCGCCGGACTGCCTCCTTCCTGGAAAGGGGCGGAATTCCCGAAACCCAGCCGGCTTGGCTGATCGCGGATGTGAAAAACAGCGGAAACAGCGCCGTGACCCAGATCGCACAGATGGATGACAGCGCAGTCCGGGCTGTCAGCGGACATGCCTCGATTTACCAGGTGAACGGTGAAATCAGTGCATCCGGTAAGAAGGAAATCTCTTATCTGGTCACATTAATGCCCAAACCGGACGTCCCGGATTTGGAGATCGTTGACCAAAAACTTAAAATAACCATGCCCCGGAAAAGTTATCTGTTCGGTAAAAACATTGCCAAAGGTTGGCTGGTCTGGGTCCACGCCACCGGCTATGCACAGCCGTTATTACTGGAATGCACGGAAGACGCGTTGATCCTGCCGCTGAACAGCAACGGGTATCCTTCGGGCATCGCTGACGACGCCCTTATTAACAAAGTCAGAACAGCAAGCTCCAATTATATCGGCGCTTATGGATCGTTACGGAATGCTTTTCAATATGACTGGCAGGCGCTGGAAAAACTCACAAAAAAGCCGGCCGACGGGAGTGATCCAATCGAATACGCCATATTTGTGATGGAAATGACCAAAGATACTATTCCCGTCTACAGCGAAAAAAGTGACCTCGTCGCCATCAATGCGGATCAAAAGCAAAACGGATATCTGCGGATAATCTCCTATCCGGGTGACCCCAATAACTACAATTCCTACAATAACTGGTATGGTTCCGGTGAAATCCAGGCGATCCAGTTGACGATGGAAAAACTGGACAAAATTCCCCTGAACAGTGACGGGAGTTTTTCGTTCACCGCCGTGCATGCGATGAAATTGCATGACACAACTGCTTTTGTCTGCGAAATCAGTGGAAGCGGCGCTTTCGACAGTCAATCAAAGAAGGGAAGCATTACCTTAAAAATCGATATGAATGAATCTGAGCGTTCGGAAAATCCCAAGTTTAAAGACGCGACCGGCTGCGTGGCAACCTCCCAACTTGAAAAGGCATATTCACTATCCGGCGCCGGCAATATGGATCTGCGTGTCAGAACCGAATGGCCAATTTATGGGCGGGAATTTCCATCAAGAACCTTTGTCAGCCTTGCGGGTACTGTCAAAGGATCTTCTATATGGGAATGCGACATGTTTTCCGGCTCCGGCTCAAAAACCATTGATGAACCTTATGACAGGTCTGTCCAAATCATGATCGACTTTTTCGAGGAGTAATGAGGTCTGCTTTCAGCTTCAGTTTCCGTGAACCTGCTTTCCCGCGGCACAGGGTATTTTCCGGGATCGGTTATTTGAAAAATAAGGAGATTAAAAAATAAAAAAGAACAAGAGGGTAAATATGAAAGCTTGCTGAAGTATGTGTTAGAGGCAGATAAGGATGGAAAATTAAATTTAGTTAAGGAAGAAATTATAAATGCTGCTACAGCTCTTAAATTATCAATGAGAGTATTTGAATTT
>CALCQT010000190.1 GCA_937894825.1 uncultured Anaerolineaceae bacterium | reverse complement strand
GGTCCTCCTGGCGCGGCAAGCCGGCGTCGACGAAGAAAAAATCATCCTCGATCCCGGAATCGGTTTCGGCGTCGGACCCAGGCAGAATCTCGACATTCTGCACGGACTGCGAGCGATCAGGGCGTTGGGATTCCCATTGCTCGTCGGAGCCAGCCGCAAATCCTTCCTCGGACATTACTTATCCCAACCGGTTTCAGACCGGCTTTCCGGTACAATTGCATCAACGGTTGTGGCCATTCAGCAAGGCGCGGACATCGTACGCGTGCATGATATGGCTGCCAATTATGACGCAATCAGGATCTGCGATCTGATTTACCGGCAACCGGCAAAACCTGCGACGGCCAACAGGACAATGTAGGGGAACACAATGCGCTCCCGTTGTACCTTATCGTTGAAGAACTTTTTTGACAGCCGAATCAAGGGTTGCACAAAATAGTTTTTATCGCTTGAACAAAAAACAGAGATCAAACTTCAGGAGGCACAGTGTCCATTCTTCCGGTAATATTGGCGGCGGGACAGGGAACCCGCATGAAATCTGCACTGCCGAAGGTTCTGCACCCGGTACTCGGGAAACCCATGCTTTTATACATTCTGGATGAAATCAGCCAGGTAACGCCGCTCAGACCGGTCGTTGTCATCGGCCACGGCGCCGATAAAGTGCGCGAGGCCATTGCCGCCCGTGCGGATACGGTCATTCAGGAGTCACAGCTCGGGACCGGTCATGCCGTCCAGTCCGCCGAGGTGAAGGCAGCCGGACAGGCTGATTTTGTAATCGTGGCCTATTCTGACATGCCCTGCCTGCAGGCCGAAACGATCCGGAAAGTTTGCGAAGCTCAGTTCCAAAATGAAGGGGGCGTTTTTTCCATGCTGACCATCATTCAGGAAGATTCGCACGGGTTTGGCCGGATCATCCGCCATGCGGACGGAACGGTGGCGGCGATCGTCGAAGAAGCACAGGCCACGCCGGAACAACTGGAGATCAAGGAATGCAACGTCGGCTTGTATTGCTTCAAATCCGAGTGGCTGTGGCCGGCGCTGAAACGGATCAAGCTCTCTCCCAAAGGGGAATATTACCTGACCGATCTGGTGGAACTGGCCAACGAAGAGAAACTGCCGGTGAAAGCGGTTGTCCTGGAAGACACGGAAGAAGCGCTGGGCGTCAACAACCGGGTCCACCTGTCCGAAGCCAGCGCGGTCATCCGCAAGCGGATCAACCGTCAGTGGATGCTGGACGGCGTGACGATGGTTGATCCTGAAACGGTTTTCATCGAAAAAAGCGTTAAAATAGGTCGAGACGTTACAATTTATCCGAACAGTTGGATCGCGGGGGAGACCATGATCGCGGACGGCTGCCAGATTGGGCCCGGCGCCTGGATCACGGACAGCAGCATCGGCGCAGAGAGCACGGTCCGCCAGTCGTCCGTGCAGAACGCAGCCATTCCAAGCGGATCCGTCATCGGTCCGTTTGCGGTCATCACAGGCGAAAGTTAAATCAGGAAAGACCGGCAATTGTTTTCAGAGTGAAAGTCGTTGCCGTTAGTGGCATGCAATTTTTCAGGGTATCAAAATGGCGCTGATTGGTATATGGAACATCATTTTGACACCCGCAACATTACAAAATTATGGAGTCAGATATGGGATATTACATTGGATGCGACCTGGGCGGGACCAACCTCCGGGCCGCAATTGTTAACTCAGAGACGGGGAGCGTTGAGCACCTGACAATCATTCCAACCCTGGCTCATGAGGGTCATGAAGCGGTTTTGCTGCGCATGGCGGACCTCTTCAACGGGTTGATCGAAAAGTCCGGCCTGCCGAAGAACGAGATCCGCGGCATCGGCATCGGTGTGCCCGGCATGACCGACGCCAAACAAGGCATGACGATCTTCATCACCAATCTGCCGGGGCATTGGGTCAACGTTCCGGTTGCGCCATTCATCACCGAACGGACCGGCATTCCGGCTTTTCTGATCAATGACGTGCGTTCGATCACCTGGGGCGAGCTGAAATTTGGCGCCGGCAGGGGCTGTGACTCCATGGTGTGCTTCGCCATCGGTACCGGCGTCGGCGGCGGCGTGGTCATCAATAATCAACTGGTGCTGGGCAACACCGGCCAGGCCGGTGAATTAGGTCATATCACGGTCGATCCGCACGGTCCGCGCTGCAACTGCGGCAATTACGGCTGTCTGGAGCAGTACTCGTCCGGCCCGGCCATCCGCGCCGCGGCGATGAAGGCTGTCGCGCACGGCGGTACAACCATCCTGGGCGAACTGGTGGATTTTGATCTGAATAAAATGACGCCGGAAATCGTCTATGACGCCGCTACGCGGGGTGATCAAACCGCGCGGGAAATTTTTGAAAATGCCGGCATGTACCTCGGCATCGCAATCAGCGACACCATCGTGACGCTCGAACCGCAGCGCATTGTGATCGGCGGCGGCATCGCCAAAGCCGGTGATTTGCTGATGGAACCGATCCGCAGGACCATCCGGGAGCGGGTTTTCCTGGCGCCGCTGGACAAAATCCAGATCGTCCCTGCCGAACTGGGGAACAACGCCGGCGTGATCGGCGCTTCGATGTGGGCCGAACATCAGGTACATTTTTAAGCAAGTTAAGAATTCATAATTTATGGTAAGCAAAAACAGCGTCTTCGAATAATGGAGGCGCTGTTTTCAGTCCTGCTATTCCCTTTTCGATAAGCTGAGTCAGTATCTCCGAAGGCAAGGTACAATTTTGTAGGTCATTGGTTTTCTCCATTTTTGGTCTCGTCAACCTTTAGGAGATGCCAGACCTACTCTTTTTGTTAAGGTTCTTCTTTTTACAGAAAATAATTTACCGATGATTTTATTGGAGACGTGAAGAATGAGTTTTAGCACCCCAATTTTTTTGTTATTTTTTCTCCCAATTGTGATAACGGGCAACTTTGTTATCGATAAAAAATTTAGAAATGCTTTCATTCTTATTGCGAGTCTTATCTTTTATTCGTGGGGAGAGCCGAAATACATCGTCTTATTATTGGGTTCAACAACAATTACATATTTATTTGGAATCATAATAGCTAACTCTTATGGTTATAAAAAGAAGTTATTTTTTGCTCTTGCAATCCTTGTAAATCTGGGAATCATCATCTTTTTTAAGTATTACATATTTTTTGCAACCGGTATAAATGATTTTTTGGGCAGACCTTTTTTTGAAATCAAGACAATTTCTCTGCCATTAGGAATTTCCTTTTATACCTTTAAAATCTTATCCCATTTAATCGATTTATATCGTGGAAAGGCGCAATGCCAAAGGAGTTGGCTAAAACTTGCGCTTTATATTTCGCTCTTCCCTCAAGTAACTGCCGGCCCAATCGTAAAATATTCCGATCTTGAAGATCAATTAAGTGCTCGAGAGGTGACATCAGCCCAAACTGCCCATGGCTTGCAACGGTTTTGTTTTGGCCTGGCCAAAAAAGTTCTTATCGCCAATGGTTTAGGCAGTATTGTAGATCAGATATATGCGTTGCCATTCGACCAGATGTCGACACCGCTCACCTGGACTGCCGCCATTTTTTACACCCTCCAAATTTACTATGATTTTTCAGGCTATTCAGATATGGCAATCGGAATTTCAAACATTTTAGGATTTAAGGTCAAAGAGAATTTTAACTTCCCCTATATATCCACATCCATCCAGGAGTTTTGGAGAAGATGGCACATATCTTTATCAACATGGTTTAAAGAATATTTATATATTCCTTTAGGAGGAAATCGGAAAGGAACCATTCGGACCTATATTAATTTGTTTATTGTGTTTTTATGTACCGGTTTATGGCATGGCTCCAGTTTAAATTTCATATTTTGGGGAATTTACCATGGAATATTTATTATTTTTGAAAGAATTCTGAAAACTCGCTTCCCCAGTCATGGGAACTCGTATTTGTTCCGCGCGATAAAATATTTTTATACGATTTTCATCGTTCTTATCGGTTGGGTCTTTTTCCGATCACCTGATCTAAAATTTTCCCAACGATTTCTCGGTGTGATGTTTTTTCCCCATAAGAGTAATTTTTGGAATTACTTCGAAATTGTAACCCCCCAATCGTTAATTATTGGCTTTATTGCCATATTATTAATAGGTTTCATTCAGGAAAGCGTTTTTCCCTTCATCAATTCTACGATATTAACAAACAGTAAAATGAAGAATATAACGATCTGTATATATACGATAATATTATTGTTTTTCTCGATTATGCAATTATCCAGCAACACTTATAGCGCATTTATCTATTTCCGTTTTTGAGGTGGAGCATGGAGAAAATAAACAAATTGTACATTGCTTTTGTGGTCTCATTTCTTTTTTGGCCAACGGTAATCTATCATTTTATGAGTCCAAGAATAGAAATAAAAAACACTGAAAACAGAATTTTGGCGGAAAAACCAACATTATCGATCGATAACTTTTATGAATTTTCACAGCTTTATGAGGAGTATTTTAATGATCATTTTGCTTTTAGATCAAATCTTATTAAGCTCAACTCTCAAATTGATTACGGGTTATTTAAAAGAGTCGATAACCCCAACGTTTTGATTGGAAAGTATGGATGGCTATTTTTTAATCCTGGAGATGCTGCGTCTCCTATCGATAATTACAAAGGATTTTATACATTTTCTGAGAATGATTTGTTTACAATCAAAAATAAATTAGAAAATTTCCGTGATTTGTTAGAGAACCAAGGAATTCAGTTTTATTTATTAATTGCTCCTGATAAAGAGCAAATCTATTCTGAATTTTTACCAGACTATATTCTTCAATATAAAAATCAAAGCAAAGCAGATGTCCTTTGTAGATATCTAAATGAGAATTCAGATATCCAACTAATCTTTCCTAAAGAGAAGTTGTTGGATACAAAAAAGGATGCCCCCGTTTACTATATGCTGGATACGCATTGGAATAATTTGGGAGGACTCGTAGCTACACAAGAACTACTTGAAAAAATGGGAAAAATGCAAATACCGTTAGAGGATTCTCCATATAATATTTCGGCGATAAAACAAGGGGATTTATCAAATATGATTAATTTATCGGAAGAATTAATAGAGTCTAATAATGTGTCGATTAATTACGTTGATGATATCTTTATACAAGAAACGATAAATGGAGGAAACTGGCAGAGCAGAAATTATCTGTCTACAGCCAGAGATCATAACAAGGTTTTTATTATTGGAGATTCATTTTCCATTGCTTTGATCCCTGCTCTGTCACACCATTTTTCAGATATTGCTTTTAATCACTATAAAGAAGTGTATTCGTATGAATCATTATTGGCCGCTAATCCGCAGATCGTCATTTTAGAAATCGTTGAAAGGGACAGCAATCAATTATTTAATTGGAAAGCTTTCTAGTTTTAACTTCTATAAATTGCCACGATACTAAAACTTGTTCTGAGTAATATAAAATATTTTCTTTTCGCTTAATGACAGTGCCCTTTCAGCCAATTTTGATCTGAAAGGGCACTGTCATCTCCTCATACGAGAACATCAAAATCATAAACGGGGAACTGATTTCTTATAAAACAGACCGGAGCGTCTCTTTGTTATTGAAGCTTTCCGAAAAAGAGCAATTCCTGCCGAAATGGTAGACCGACCGCAGAACCAGAAGAACAATAGCCCTGGATTCAACCGGTTTTCATTATTACTCATTATCCTTTGTCAGCGTGATCGCCGCCATCACGCCATGTGCGGCGGAGACAGCCACCTGGCGGTAGAACCCATCCACCGTTTCGCCGGCTGCGTAAACGCCCGGCACATTGGTGCGCATGTACGAATCCACAATCGCCAGCCCGTTCTCCATCTCAACCTGTCCGTCAAACAGCCCGGAAACCGGCCGGTGACCGATGAACACGAACACACCATCGAACGGCACCTCCGAAACCTGATCCGTCTTCACGTTGCGGACGCGAACCTTTTCAACCCCGCCATCCCCGATAACTTCTTCCACCACCGAATCCCAGAGAAAATCGATCTTCGGGTTTTCCATGGCACGCTTCTGCACAATGGCATCTGCCCGCAGTGTGTCGCGCCGGTGAATGATCGTGACCTGGCTGGCAAAGCGGGTCAGGAACAACGCTTCCTCAACCGCCGAGTTTCCCCCGCCGACCACAGCCACCTTTTTCCCACGGAAGAAGAAGCCATCGCAGGTCGCGCAGTAGGAAACACCCTTCCCGGTGAATTCCTCCTCACCCGGCACATTCAGCGGGATGGCTTTGGACCCGGTCGCCAGAATCAGGTTCTCGGCCAAATAGATTTTTCCTTCGGTCTCAACCACAAACGGGCGAACGGAAAGATCAACCTTCAGCGCCGAGTCATAGTCAAGCTCCGCTTCAAACTTCTCCGCCTGTTCCTGAAATTTCGCCACCAGCTCCACACCGGAAAGCACTTCCGGGAAACCCGGGTAATTTTCCACTTCCGCTGTCAAGGATATTTGCCCGCCCAAGGTTGGCCCCGTCAGCACAACGGTCTGCAACCCGGCCCGCGCAGTGTAGATTGCCGCGCTCAGCCCGGCCGCGCCGGAGCCAACGATCAAAACCTGTACGTTCTTTTGTTCTTTATGATTCTCTGTCATTCCGCACCACTTCCACTCATTAAATTCTGTATCGCTTCCAAATTTTCAGTCAGATTTCCATCCAGAAGGCTTTCCAGCGCACCATCCAGAAGAATCCGTAAGCTGTTGTTTTCATATCGCAATCTTATTATACGAAATTCAGCCGCTTTCGGAAGGGGTTTTTCTAATAGAATTTTGTTATAAATTTCCGCCAGGTCTGCATCGGCATCAGTTATATCCGGGGAATCGGTACGTTCTTGTTGCGACAGCAGCCAGATGAACGCAGCCCGACTCATGACCTGACGCACCGCCAGTGACTCAAATGTCACATCGGCATTAAATTCAGTCTCACTGACCCGGACGATATTCTCAACCGATTGCACAGATAAATTCTCATGAATGGCCCGTCCCAGCGCGTTAGCAGGCCAGCGAAATTTTTGAGCGCTTTCCGGCGCCAGCAACTCGGTCACTTTTTGGGCATCCCCTGTATTAACCGCCGCAAAAAATTCACGGATCACAGCCTCCGGATCCGGTTCAGGAGTCAGCCGCAAGAAAAGAAACCAGGCCAGAATCAATCCGGCCAGGACAAAACAAAAGATCAACAGTTTTTTCTTGTTCATTCAAACGCTCGCTGCCAGGTACAGGTATCAAACATCAAATTCAAAAAATCTGCCCGTTTTTTACGGGTCAGAAAGCGCGGCTGCGAATAATCTTCCAGCCGGATGGTCTCCAGAACCGTGTTGATATATCGCCCATCATAGAAATAATGACGATCAAAAAACGAATCCCGCTCCAGATCCGACATTTGATCAAACAACAGATTCCCCAGCCCGAAATGGATAAAAGAATCGCCGATAAAGGTCATCCCCTGCGGAATATGCGCTTGGCTACCGCTGACGATCACCGCTCCCGCCTCGGCTGCTTTATAAAAATCATGGCTCTGCGCCGGCGGCACATCATAATAAGGATATTCAAGATGTTGAAAGGTGACCACCACCTGCCAGCCTTCGTTAGTGAGCGTCAAAATGCGCTCATGCAACTGGTCCTGATCGCACGGCGCCGGCCCGGGGCGCTTCGCCGTCGCCAAAATCTGTTCAGGTCCGATCGCGTTGCACCCCAGTAGGGCAATGCGGTTGCCATGATGCTCAAAAAAGACCGGCTCCTGTCCGGCAGCGGCATCCAGCCCGCCGCCGTATACGGTCAATCCGTCTTCCTGATACAGGTCCAACGTATAGATAAAAGGCTCCTGTCCCCAGTCCAACAGATGGTTGCCGGTCATCTCAACCACATCCGCACCAGCCTGGTGCAGAATTTCAAGATAGGATGGATCGGAACAGAACCGGGCCTCCCGCCGCAGCGGTACCGCCGGCGGACAGTCCGGCGTGAAGGGAGCCTCATTACTGATATGGGTGATATCCGAACGGGAAAGCGTCTCGCCAATGTTCTTCAGAGGGTAATCCAGCCCCTTTTCCTCAATTTTGAAAGCCAGATTGCGCACCATAGCAGTCGTCCCGGTCAGTGTCAATGTCGTCAGTTTTTCCGGGTCAAAGTTTCCGGATGGCAGCGATAGCCCGCAATCCGAATTCCGCTTCAAGGGCCTGACCTGCCAGGTGACGGTGAGCGGATATGCCGCGGGATCAAAATCGAAATCCAGCGGACTGACGCCGTCCACCCGAATCACCTTCCAGCGCGGGTCCAGTTCGTCAAACGGCACGATGGCCCAGGTTTTTGATTCCTCCCATGTGGCGGAAAGCAGATCTTTTTTCAGACGGGGCTTCACAGTGTTCGGGTCCTGTTTCCCCCAGCGGTCGGCAAAGACCCGGCGCGTTTCCCGGCCGAGCGTCAGTGTGGCAACGGTTTCTGTTGGGGTTCCATTCCATAACGCCTGCAGCGTTTCGGAGGAAATCGCATCAGTGGCAGTCGGGAAAGGCGCCACCAGTGCATACACCCATTGCGTACGTCCGGAATCCGCCCCGGCCGGCGTCATGTTCGCAGCCGATGCAACGCGATCGCCGGTATCGACGGTGTTGACCATGTCAATCACACAATCCGCTTTGCGCAGTTCTTCCGCCAGCGGCAAACCGTCCGGCAGCGTCTGGCGAATTTTCTCCGGCAGCGCAGGGTTAATCCAAAAGGCCGGTGCTTCCGCCCGGCCCGCAGTTGTCCCCGCAAATAAAGTTAGCAGGAAAATGATCCAAGAACCTTTTTTTATGATAACCATAGGCGTAATTATAAATCAAGGGAGAAACCCTGCCGATGTCCCGGCAGGGTTTCTCCCTTATCCGTATCATTGATATGGGTGGTAAAAGCGGATGTTCGCGGGACGCGAACACGGGCGATCACTGATCGCCCCTACTACTCCTCATGCTTACACCGTTTCGAAACTCTGCTTTTGGCACCCAAATTTTATTTGCTCTTAAACAATTTATTAAAAACTGTGCTGGCCTTCAGTCCCGAGTTCCAGCTCTCTGCCTTGGAAAGATATTTTGAAACCTGCTGACGATAGGACTTTTCGGTCGCCTGCTCCAGCAGGTCCACCGCACGGGCAGCGTACAAAATATCATTCTGCGCTTCCAGACGGTCAAAATCGCCGAAGAACCAACCGCAGGAAGTAAACATGCGCTGGCGTTCATACTGGGAACTCATCAATTTGATCAGTTTCGTCTCTTCTTCAGGCGCGACTTTCTTTTGCAGCAGCCGTTCCAGCAAAGCAGCCGGCGTATCCTGTTGGGTCAGCACTGAGGCATACTCATTGCGGAACGCGAGCAAATCCCAGCCATAAGGATCCAGCGCTGTCTGCATTTCGGTATCCACGATCTCGGCAATCCGGTTGAAAGCCCGGCGCAGCGGCGCTTTCCATTCACCGTGTTCCGCACATTCACATTCCGAGGCCCAGCGTTTGACGCCGTGATGACAGCTCCAGGAGGTATTGTCGCGGATCTTGATACTTTTTTCCGGCGGATATTGTTTCAGCCAGAGCGCGGGGAAGATGTTTTCGAGATTAATATGTTCCAGCGCACCGGTCGTCAGCCATTCCAAGAATTTGTCCCGCAGCGGCTGGTGATGCCCATAGAGCTCGCCGTCTGAGGCGATCAAATAATAGCGTTCACGGCGTGAATTCTCCGGGAAAAATGGCAGCAACTCATTATTGACAAACCCATCCGCGTTCATCGTCGCGTGCGGATCGAAACTGACTTTTGAACTGACGCCCGATCCATAAAAGAAAACCACGATCCGCTTATCTCCCGGCAGTTCCACCCAATAGGGCTTTGATACATCAAAATCGGTCTTTGTTTTCACCTGCCAGGGGGCCAAAATCGTGTAAGTAATCCCACATTCGGCAAAAACTTCCAATGTCTCATTGTCAATCGCGGTTTCCGGAGCCCACATCCCTTGCGGTTCATGCCCAAAACGGCTGACAAAATCCGCAATGCCCCATTTAACCTGCGTCACCTTATCTTCCCGGGTAGAGAGCGGCAGAATGGTATGGTTATATGATTGGGCCATCCCATTGCCAATACCATATTCCGCATAGACCGCTCGTTCCTGTTGAACGATCATCTCCAGCACATCCGGATGGGCTTTTTCCATCCAGGCAGCCAATGTGGGGCCAATATCGAAGCTGATGCGGCCAAAATTTCCTTCCAGCGCATTTGGACGATAACATTGATCCAAAATTTTTTCGTTCCAATTTTTGAACGGGGCAGCTCCGGCTTCCTGCGGTATCTGGCCGGTAAACGGATTTTCACGCGGCGGCTGATAAAAGTGCCCGTGAACACAAAATGCTTGTCTCTTCATAAATAAATAATTGACCTTGTCTGTTCTTTAGGATCGGCAATCAAAAAATTAAATTGTCCATAAACTCCCGCCCATTATAGCCGACACTCTGATTAAATGGAAGATTTTCGAAGAAATTTACCGGATTCTTCCGGTTTTGCCGAATTAGGGAGAGTTTGTATAGACAATATCGAAATATCTTTCAGCGGCGCAGATAGCCCAGATTTTGACTGAGGCGCGTCGGCATCAAGCCAAATTCGCGCGGCAGGATATCCAGTGCGGTAATGCGGTCTTCAGCCAGATAATCGGCCCAGAAATACATGCGCGGAAACCCGCTGAACCACTGCTCCATCGCGATCAGCAGCGTTCGCCACCAGACTGGTGAAATGGTCAGAACACGCGGTTTTTTGCCGGCCGCAGTCAGAATCAATTCAGCGCATTCACGAATCGTGAACACTTCCATGCCGCCCAATTGGAAAATCTGGAAGGCTGTGTCCGGGTCATCCAGACACAGCAACAGGCAAGTAACCAGGTCCTCAACCCACACCGGCTGAATACGGGTCTCCCCCTTCCCGGGCAACAAAGCCGTTCCCAGAAAAAACGATGCAAACTTCGAAAAAGATTCCGTAAAATGATCCCCCGGTCCATAGAGCACCGAACTGCGAATAATGGTATAAGGCACACCGCTGTCACGGATCGCCGCCTCTGCCAGCGCTTTTGCTTTCAGCAGGTCATAAGCCGAAGATTTATCCGCTCCGAGATGGCTCAGATAGAAGAAGCGTTCCACTTTCATCTGGACCGCCACGGAGGAAAACATCTGGGCGGCCTTCACATCAGTCTGCAAAAAATCTGCGTTAATGCCCCGCCATTCCGTGCCGATCAAATGAAAAACAGTCCGCACTCCTTTCATCGCGGCACGCAGGTTTCGTTCATCATGAATGCCCGCGATGGCCACGTCCACCGGTACCCCGCGCGGGATGCGCGGCGCATCATTCGACGGATTGAGCAACAACCGTACCGAATAACCCAGCGAGACCAGATGACGAAGCAGTGTCTGCCCGACAAATCCGGTCCCGCCTGTCACGAGAATCATCGGCTCAAATCCGCTTCTTCAGAAGTCACAATTTCGATGAGGTTGCCGCCCAAAACGTCTTCCGCAGCCGGCTCCGCCTCTTCAAGAATCAGCGCCGCATAATGATATTGTGAATCCCGCACCCGCTGCTTCAGCAAGTCTACTGCGGCGGCCATCAGTGTTACCCTTTCCGCGCGGCGCGCAGCCGAGCCGGCAGGATCAAAAACGCCTTCATAATAGCCCACCGCCAGCAACAGATCCGCCAATTCTTCAGCCATTTCTGAATTGAACCACAGCACGTTATCGTAAAGATTCACTTTCAGAAAGCTTCGGATGTCTTCCCGTTTCAGCAAAGCAGTCAAATCCGCTTCCAGCGTGTCCCGATTCCACTTTCTCAGTGTTTCCAACGACTGATAAAGCCAACGAATAACAAGAATCTGATCCGGAACCGAAATGCCATACCAGGCCGCCTCATGGAGCATGCGGTTCTGGCTGCGGGTCAGGTACCAGTCCTCATGAATGTCCTTCTCTGGTTCCGCCGGCAAACCGTATGAAATCAGCAATTGTTCCTGCAGTCCGACCACGATTGCCGCCCAGAGATGCGGTTTTCCGGTCACAATGTGGCTGACACGGCTCAAAAGGACGTTATAGGTCTCCATCGAAGGAATCCGTTGCCGCTGCGGGTCCGTGAGCAGTTCGCCGAGGCCGTGGCAGTAGATCTCAAACAGTCCCGCCGCCGACCGCTGCAGCCCATAGAAAGTGTTCGCCGCATGGAAAAGGGTCTCAAAATCCGGCCAGGTTCTGTTGCGGATCTCAGGCCAGGTTTCCGTCAGACGATCTGATCCAATCTGCTCCCAAAGCCAGCGCAACTTTTCAGCATTAAAACATTGGCGATAGGGTTCCAGAACGGCATGCAGCGTCAGTTCCTGAATCGATTCATGGATATCCGCCGTGCCATTCCCGCCCAGCCAATCACAGAGCTTGCTCCAGGTGCCCTGCAGGTCGTCCCGCACTTCATAAACCTCATTGAAGACATAATACTGATAAGCGCCCAGGGAAACATAGAGCCCTTCTTCAAAAATCTTTCGTGAAGGGCGAATAAAGTTCAAACCGCGGATTGAATCATAGAGGATCGTATAGTATTCGCCTTCGTTGTGTAAACCCAGGCTCTCGCCCAATACCCGTTGCTCAATGTGCTTATCGCCATTCGTTTTGACCATAAACGGAACGGATTGTTTGACATACCCGTGTGTCTCGCCATAGCGATTGTGATAAATCACCAGCGTATGGCGCCCCTCGCCATAATTGGCGTAAGCGAAAACATTTTCATCCACATTCCCATAAGAGGTCGCAAAATTAAACAGCACAAAATCACGCACCTCCGCAAAACGGCGCCGTTGATGCAGCAGCGGAAAGATCTCACGTTCGTGCCGGTGCAGCAGATCCTGGTCAACCGGTTCGTCCCAATACGCCCGGCGATATTCCATCCCGTATTTTTCGCTATAGCCTTCGATCTGTCCATGCCCGAACATCGGCAAGCCCGGCATGGTCGCCATCAGCACACAAATGCCGAAATATTTATCGCCCTTGCCAAACTGCTCAACGGCAGTTTTTTCATCCGGGTTATTCATGAAATTCACATAACGTTTCAAAATGTCCGGATCATATTCCAGCGTTGATTTCAACATGATGCGGTATTGAGCATTGTCTTCATTGCGCAGCATATTCATAAACGCGCTGTTATAGACCCGGTGCATGCCGAGCGTGCGGACAAAGTACCCCTCCATCATCCAGAACGCTTCCGCCAACAGCAGCGTGTCCGGCGCTTCCGCCGCAATGCGGTCCACCACCTCCCGCCAGAATTCAGCCGGGAAGGCGCGCTCAAACTCCTCTTTTGTCATGCCATATTCGGAACGGGTCGGAATATCCCCACCCGTGCCCGGTTCCGGGAACCAAAGCCGCTGATAATGCTTGCGCGTCAACGTCATGGCCGCGTCAAAGCGAATGATCGGGAAGCGTTTGGCGACCTGCAGGATGGTCTGCATGACCGCTTCACGCACTTCCGCGTTCAGATAATTCAACTGAGCCGTGTCATTCCAGGGCATACTGGTGCCGTCGTTCCCATGATAGATGTAACGCGTCTCCCCGCTGCCGTAATCGACCCGTTTGAACACGACCGCCGCATCCTCCCGCGTGTAGTAATGATCCTCCAGATAGATGCCAATGCCCGGATCCGGCGAATAGTTCGGCCCATTATAGGTGTAGGATGGAAACGGGCTGTACGGCAGCGACAGGAAGCGATCGGGATGATAGAGAACCCAACCGGAGTCAATTCCCATGTGGTTCGGAACCATATCACTGGCCAGGCGAATGCCATTCCGCCAGGCATTGTGCCGAAACACGTTCAACGCCTCTTCGCCGCCCAGTTCCTGCGCAACACTGTAATCCGCCAGAGAATACGCCGAGGCGATCGCCTCCGGATTGCCGCAATATTGCTTGATCCTTGCCGAAGCGACGGAACGCTCCCAGAGACCGATCAGCCAAAGACCGTTGAAACCCTGATCCCGCAGGTTGCGTAATTCCTCATCCGGAATTTCATCCAGGCGCGAAATCCGCCGATTGTGCTTTTTTGAAAGCTGATCCAGCCAGACGAAGATGTTTTTCGCGATCAGCACCAGGCGCGGCATCCACTCACGATCCGCACTGAAGGCTTCCAGTTCCCCCAATTCGCCATCGCCCAAAACAGGGAGCTCAACCGGTCCCGGGCCACCGAAACCATGTTCCTTGTACTCCTCTTTCATCCAATCCAGCGATTTCAGCAAACGGCGCAGATATTCACCCAGGAAAGCCGCCCAACGGAGCCGGATGAAATCCAACTGGTCAAAGAGCGAATCCGGATGCATAATGGCCGGCAAGCGCAGAAATTCGATCAGCGTCATACTCTCAATTTTCGGCAGCGTCGTCAGGAAATTGGTCAGTTCAAAAATCACCTTGCTGTAAGC
>CALCQT010000189.1 GCA_937894825.1 uncultured Anaerolineaceae bacterium | reverse complement strand
ACCCCAATCCTAATCCTGTTGCTCTTGTTGATCCTTGTTGCGGTGACAGGCGCAATTGTCTTGATCACCAATCTTCACACGCCAGCGCTGGACAATGTCGCGGCAGTCGCCACTGGAATCTTCGCAACCGCCGAGTCTCTCTTTGAAACAGAAGAGACAGCACAGGTCACGCCGACCGCATCCATCCCGGTTGCGAATGCAGAGCCCTCCCCGGAGCCAACGGTGCCGACCATCAGCGCGGTTGATTACTTCCGCGACAATATTACGCCGGAGAGCTATGCCGCCTGGATCCGCAAACTCTCCGGGGTTGAACCGGTGCTGATCGGCGGACAGGAATATACCATTTTGACCCGTTACAGCTACGCCATGTTCACCGGACAGGATAACGCCAAAGCGATGGAGTTCCTGCTGGAGACGTTGGCGCAATGGGTTCCGGAGAGCCAGATCGAAGTGGAACCCTATATCTATGCCGATGCGACCAGTGCGAATACCTGGTATAACATCATCGTGACCTTTCCGGGCGAGACGCTGCCGGATGAGCAGATCATTTTCTCGGCCCATTATGACAGTTGCGTGGTGTTCGAAGGGAATCCGATGGTCTACGCGCCGGGCGCGAATGACAATGGGACCGGTCTGGCGACCATTCTTGAAGCGGTCCGCATCTTCAGCCGGATGAAGTTTGATCGCACGGTCAAGGTGATCTTTTTCAGCGGCGAGGAAAATTTTCAACAGGGCAGCAAAGCCTACGTTGAAAAACATGCCGGAGAGACTATTGTCGGTGTGATTAACATGGATATGTACGGCACGGACAAGGATGACGACCGTTGTTTCGAGTTGTATGTGGGTGAACTGGATGGTTCACGGGATCTGGCGGATGCCTTTATTCAGGCCATCAAGGAGAATGACCTGAATCTGAACTATGATTACCTGACCAAAAACGCCTATGCGCTGGCGGATCAGGCCGCTTTCTGGGAAGCAAACATTCCGGCCATCACGGCGATGGAGAACTTTCTGACCGACAGTTCCGAGGGCGGCTGTGTCGGACAGGACCGCACAGATTGCTGGCATCTGCCCTGTGACGAATTTGAGACCATTAATATGACTTATGCCTACGATATCGGACTTGCCGGGACTTTCACCGTTTTGAATTTGGCCGGCGCGCATCCAATGCCCGCAGTGGAATAACCCAAATTGTCCCAAATCCGAATGACGATTGGTCGTGATGAACCGTAGACTTAGTTGGATATCCAGCGGAATAACCGGAAACCGTTGGACACTGTTCTCAGCGATTCTGCCGGGACTGATCCTCATTTCCGTTTTTGCCAAAATCGGTATCTTTCCGTTTGGGGACGGAACGCTGTTGCTGAGCGACATGAGCACGCAATATGTGGACTTCATGGCGGAATATCAGCGTATTCTGCATGGGAACGGATCGCTGTTTTATTCCTGGCACGCCGGGATAGGGCTTAATTTTCTCGGGTTATTCGCTTATTATCTGTCCAGTCCGTTCAATTTGTTGCTGTTTTTCTTCCCGGAAAAGAATCTGCTGGATGCCATCACACTGATCACGGTGTTGAAGATTTCCGGCTGCGGGCTGACGTTTGCGATTTATCTGCGCGGGCGTTTTGCGGACCGGCAATCGTCCGGCGTGATGCTCGTTGCCTTTTCTGCCGCTTATGCGCTGATGGGATATAGCGTTGCCTATGCCTTTAATATCATATGGCTGGATGGCGTGCTCCTGTTGCCGCTGCTGTGCCTGAGTCTGGACCGTTTGATTCAGGGGCGCGGTTGGCTGGGCTGCGTGCTGGTTTATGCGCTGCTGTTTCTCTCGAATTTTTACATCGCGTCTATGGTGGGCGTTTTCAGTGTGCTCTATTTTCTGGCAGGCCTGGTCAACGCTGAACCGCGGATGGGTTGGACGTTGCTCTTGAAACGCTGCGCGTTGTTCGCGGCGGCTGTGTTGCTGGCTGCCGGCGTCAGCGCATTTCTGTTGCTGCCGGCTTATTATGTACTGAACGATAACATGGGGCTGATCGGGCAGTCTTTCCCGGCTTTTGCCATGCAGTTCGCACCGGCGGATCTGTTCGGTAAATTACTGATCGGGACCTATGACGGGCTGAAAGGCAATCTGCCACATATTTACAGCGGTTTGTTGTGCCTGTGCCTGCTGCCGCTCTATTTTTTCGCGCCGGGTGTTCGCAATGGGCGGAAGTTGAGCACGGCGCTGTTGATGATCCTGCTGTTGGTCAGTTTTAATCTGGCGCCGCTGGATTTTTTCTGGCACGCGTTTGACTACCCGAGCTGGTTCCCGTATCGTTATTCGTTTCTGTTCTCCTTTTTGATTCTGACGGCTGCGTTCGAGGGCAGTCTTCATCTTGGGACCATTCCGCGCAAGTATCTTTTCCATTTTCTGAGCCTGGATCGCACTGGTTGGTGGCGCGTTGATCCTGGCTCAGAAAATGGATCCGGAACGAATCAGCGCGGACCTTTTTTATCTGAACCTGAGCTTTCTCTTGACTTACGGTATCCTGCTTTTCATTGGCTCATTGCGGCGAGCTGCGGTTCAATGGTTGCTGTTGGCGCTGGTGACTACGGAGTTCTGGCTGAATACGGCGGTCGTTTTCGAGCGTTACCGGACCGATGCGCTGGCCCGCACAGATTATGTGGCGTTTCGAGACCGCTACCGATCTGAGCTGACCGCACTTCCAGCACAGGAGGAAGATTTTTACCGGATCGAGAAAACAGAGATCCGCGGGTACAATGACCCGCTGGGACTGGGCTATGCCGGCATCGGGCACTTCAGCTCGACCGCCAGTGTCCGTCAAAGCCGTTTTCTGAAAAAGCTGGGGCTGGATTGTTATGCCACCTGGTGTACTTACTCCGGAGGCAGCATTTTCTCCGATTCGCTGCTGGGGATCCGTTATCTGCTGACTGCGCAAACACCGAACACAGCTTATCGGCAGATTTCCGAATCGACCTGGGAGAATCCGTTTGCTTTTCCGGTTGCCTTTTTCGCCGATCGTGCGGTTCTTGCGCTTGATCCGGAAGTCAGTAATCATCCGGTTCAATTTCAGGAGGCGCTGTTGAATGCGATTGATCCAAGCGACGCTGATTCGGATTATTTTCACGCTGTGCCGGTGATTGGTGTGGGAATGGAAAATCTGAGCGAAATCGAAGATGAATCGGATGATCCTGCCTACCGCCGCATTGATGCGGACAGCCCGGGCGTCGCCGAATATGAGCTTGTGATTACCTCGGATGCGCAGCATGTGTTGTTTATCCCCAATGTGAGTCTGAATTATGACATTTGGGTGGATGACGCGCAGGTTTTTGAGAAGAACCGCAACTATACCCCTTATCTGGTCAATTTGGGAAATTATCAGGCTGGCGAAAAAGTCCGGCTTCGTGTCGAAATCACCAAAGAGGGGCTTTATTTTGAGAATCTCCAGGTTTATGTATTGGATATGGAGCGCTTTGCCGGGCTTGCTGCCGGCCTCCGTGACTTGGCGCCGGGAATTGTCTGGAATGGCCGGACGGCCTTCGCTTTTTCGGTTGAATCCGTCCCGGAAAACAAAATCCTGCTGACCTCAATCCCCTATGATCGGGGCTGGCAGGCAAAAGTGGACGGGACCGAAGTCCCGGTTCTGGCGGCGATGGATACTTTGGTGGGGATTGAACTGCCGGCAGAGGCTCGGCTGGTTGAACTGGAATTTGTGCCCAGCGGATGGCGTACCGGGATCATGATCTCGGGCGTAAGTCTGCTGCTGATTATTTTTTATGTTTTATTTATTTTTCGCTTTGCGAAAAATAAATAAAACATAAAAAATAATCAGCAATTTAATCACAGCTCGACAGAAATAATGTAGTCCAGATCGTTAAACAGGATCATCAGTTGATCCGCTTCAAAATTGTAGGGAAATTTCGCCAACAGATCGACTTCGATGGTCAGTTCATCGACCTTTTCAACTTTCAAATTAAAAATTTCAATATTTTTTTCCCGGAGAACATCGCGCAGATTTTTTATGACATCCGGGCGGTTGAGCACCCTTAATTCAATCGTTTCCGCGAATGGGATGTGAAAGAGATCGTGGCGCTTACGCAGGAGTACCTGTAACAAGATAATCACTCCGGCTGAGACGATACCGATAAAATACATGCCGGAGCCGATCGCCATTCCGACGCCTGCTGTCGCCCAAACACCGGCGGCTGTTGTCAGCCCGCTAACCGATTGCTTTCGCACGAAAATCATACCAGTGCCGAGGAACCCAATTCCGCTGACAATCTGGGAAGCGATGCGGCTCGGATCGATCCGGTATCCGGCGGTGTTGACAATATCGGCAAAGCCGTATTTTGAAACTACCATGATCAGTGCGGAACCGAGACAGACGATCAAGTGCGTCCGCACGCCGGCTTCTTTCAGCCGGTTTTTTCTTTCATAACCAATCGTTGCACCAATCCCGGCTGCAAGCAAAATACGGAGGAAGAACTCCAACTGAATCCTGATTGGAACGATATTAAATGGTAAGTCAAACATAAGCGCTCTCTATTCGATTATTCTGTTCTCAACGAACCGCATCGACCTGTTATTCGGGGCTGCAGTGTGGTAATTGATCAAATTCATTCGCTGTTTCAACTTTCCAAACGACTTAACATTATTATATATCGGTGTTTTCTGTTCTGAAATAATGAATATCTGCAACCTATTCCAATGATATCGACTGATTTTGTTTTCACAATTTGATCCGTGATGCTGGCCTTTCGCTGGAACAATGTCATAGACAATGTTTTAAGTTAAAAAAATATGAATCATCCTTGCCAGAATAGAAAAAACATGCTAAAATTTTCAAACCTAAATATGGGGATATACTTATTTCTTGTAGCCACATTTAGGGGAAAGATAATCGCTTAATTATTGCGACCACTTTTTATTCAATAAGGTTTTCCTTGTACAATAGGTTCTTTCATTGTATCAAAGTGCAGACCTTTTTTTATTTATGTTTCTCGTTTTGAGGACGGAGGGGGTAATGAACTGTCCGTTTTGTGGAGCGCGGAAGACCCGGGTCATCGATACTGACAAAGACGAAGGGGTTCGGGTTCATCGTCGCCGAGAATGCCGTCAATGCGGAAAGCGTTTCAATACGTATGAACGCGCTTTTCTGGGAACGCCGGTCATTGTGAAAAATGATGGCAGCAGGCAGGACTTCGATCGAGACAAATTAATGAAAGGCATTCGAATCTCGTGTGCCAAACGTCCGGTTCCGGCTGAAAAAATCGAAGAATTGGCAGAAAATATCGAGCGGGAACTGCAGATGGAAGGGAAACGGGAAGTGTCTTCCCGTCTGATTGGCGATAAGGTCATTGCCGGCTTAAAAAGCCTGGACCAGGTTGCCTATATTCGATACGCAATTGTTTATTTACAGTTGGCTGATTTGAAATCCGTTCGCGGTGAAATTGATCGGCTGCTGGCTGAAGCCGTTTAGAGAGGTCAGGATAAATATGGGTAAAACTTCGAAAAAAAATAATGCAACGCCTCCATTACCGGATGGCTTGCCCTCAATTTCCCTGAGTGACAATTCCATTCAGGTGTTAACCAAACGTTATGTCCGCCGGGGACCGGATGGGGCTCCCAGCGAATCCATTGATGAAATGTTCTGGCGTGTGGCTTATAACGTCGCGCTGGCTGAAGACACTTTCGGCGGTAATGTTGCCGAAACTGCGGAGGCTTTTTACAAGCTGATGAGCTACAAGCTCTTTTTCCCGAATTCTCCGACTTTCACCGGCGCCGGTACGCCGTTAGGTCAGCTGGCGGCATGTTTTGTCCTGCCGATCAGTGACGATATGGGAAAAAAATCGACCGGTATCTTCCAGACGCTGCGGGATGCAGCCTTGATCCAGCAGACCGGCGGGGGAAACGGCTTTTCTTTCTCGCGCATTCGGCCGAAAGGCATGCTGGTCCGTTCTTCCGCCGGGCAGGCAACCGGTCCGGTCGGGTTCCTGCGGGTTTATGATCATGCTTTTGGTGAAATTGCCCAGGGCGGATCGCGTCGCGGCGCTAACATGGCGACGCTGCGGATTGATCATCCGGATATCGAAGATTTTATCAGCTGCAAAACGAATGAAAATACCATCACGAATTTTAATATTTCGGTGGGTATTACGGACGCGTTCATGGAAGCCGTGGCGAACGATGCCGATTGGGATCTGGTATACCCCGATCTATCCTCGCCATTGTGTGAGGGTTTTGACGGCGATGCCGGCGATGCACGCAGGGCTGGACTGCCGCTCAAAGTTTTTAAAACGGTGCGGGCGCGTGAACTGTTCAACAAAGTCGTCGAACAGGCGCACCATAACGGCGAACCGGGTGTGTTGTTTATCGATCAGGCCAATCGTTATAATCCGGTTCCGAAATTGTATCAGCTTGAATCTACCAACCCCTGCGGTGAGCAGTGGCTTGGCCCTTATGAAAACTGCTGCCTGGGCTCAATCAATCTGGCACAGCATGTTCTTGAGGATGGCTCGGTGGATTGGGAGAAGCTGAAAGAAAGCACGGTCACAGCGACCCGTTTCCTGGATGATGTGGTAGAAATGAATGCCTATGTTCCGGCAGTTCCGCAGCTGCGGGACGCCGCCATGCGGGCGCGTCGGATCGGCCTGGGCATCATGGGGCTGGCTGATCTGATGTTCTCCGCCGGAATCCGTTACGGCTCCGAAACCGGTCAGGAATTCGCGGCGCAGGTGATGGAATTTGTCCGTTACCATGCAATGAAGACGAGTGTGGAATTGGCGCAGCAGCGCGGCGCATTCCCTGAAATCACCGGTTCGATCTATGATCCGGAAAATATTACCTGGGAAATTCCCACGCCGATCAACGCTTATCAGCATGATTGGAAGCGTCCGGCGCTTGACTGGGATGGAATTCTGCAAGGGATCAAAACCTATGGCATTCGGAACGCGGCTCAAACCACGATTGCTCCGACCGGAACGATCGCGACCGTGACCGGCTGTGAAGGATATGGCTGCGAGCCGGCATTCGCCTTGGCCTACATTCGGCATATGAATGACAACGGGAAGGATGTTCTGTTGAATTACGCCAGCCCGTTGTTTGAAAAAGCGCTGCGGGGCCTGGGGCTGGCAAGCGAGAACATCGCTGAAATTGTCGAATCGGTGATGCAGAACGGCACCTGCCAGACTGTTGAAGCGGTTCCGCAGCAGGTGCGCGATGTCTTTGTGGTCTCTTCCGACATTACCGCGGAAGAACATGTTCGAATGCAGGCTGCGCTGCAGGCGTTTGTGGATAACAGCCTCTCGAAGACCGTCAATTTCTCTGCCGGAGCGACGGAGGAAGATGTTGCGACTGCCTATCAACTGGCCTGGAAATTGGGCTGCAAGGGGATTACAGTCTATGTGACCGGTTCCCGCGAGAAAGTGGTTTTGGAGACGATCTCGACCGCTGAAAAGAAACTTGAAGCGGATGGAAAAAGTATAGCCGCGGCTTCCGAGCCGGAAGAAACGCTGGAAGGGCAGTTGACCCTCTGGCACGAGCATAAGAAGGCGCGCAAACGTGTTTTGAGCGGGTTTACATACCGTGCGGAGACCCCGCTGGGCAAAGCCTTTGTTACCATCAATGAAAACGGTGGGGACCAGCCTTTTGAAGTCTTTATCAACACGGCGAAGGCCGGGTCGGAAACATCCGCGATTTCCGAAGCGCTCGGGCGATTGATTTCCTATAATTTGCGGCTGGCTTCCACGGTTGAGCCGGTCCAACGGCTGGCGGAGCTGGAGGAGCAGCTGCGGGATATTGGCGGCGGACGCAGTCTGGGCTTTGGTCCGTCACGCGTGCGTTCACTGCCGGATGGACTGGCCCAGGTGCTGGCGGAATACCTGGAAGAACGACAGGAGCGGCACACGCGCAATCATAATCACCAGCCGGAGGAGGAAGATCCGGCGCCGCAGCCGAAGCGGATCAATCCGGTCACGACGCCGATGCTCAGAATCGGTGACCTCTGTCCGGAGTGCGGTCAGGCTTCCGTTGTCAATGAAGAAGGCTGCCGAAAGTGCTATAGCTGTGGATACAGTGAGTGCTGACGGAAAGTAGAAACTGTCTTATCGTAATAGTCAAAAGGATCCTCACATCTGAGGATCCTTTCCGTTTTGAGAACGGTTTAGAAATTCATGCGGACCCAGGCGACCTGATCCAACAGTTGTTGGCTGTTAAACCGGACATGCGGTTCGTATTCCAGCGTAATGCTCGTCTGGGGTGTATATTTTTTATAAAGACCGGCAAATTTCTGATAATCGATCATCCCATTATCGATACTGTTGTGCAGATTATTCAGTCCGTTATTATTGTGGAAATGATACGCTTTTACACGATTCGCGTAATGAAGCAGGAAATTCTCAACATCCATCTGATTAATTGCCGCATGTCCCACGTCGATGACGCTATCCCAATCCGGGTGTGCGGCGAATAAATTCTCATAAGACTCATTATCAAATAATGAAAACGCCTGCGCCGAAGCAGCCAGATTTTCTACCAACACATGAACGCCATAAGCATGGCCCATCGCAACGATTTTTTGTGTGTTTTCGATAGAGCGCAATCTTGCCGTTTCAACCGTTTCCGCTTCCCATGCGATCTGCGTTGTATGATATACGATATGGGATACGGCATAATCCCGGGCTAATCGGATTACTTTCTCATAGCTTTCGAAAAAGATTTCATGTTCTTTACTCCCCTCAGCGGCGGTCGCTTCCGTCCCGACATATGGCCCATGGAACGCGATGGGGCAGGTCAGCGAATCCATTAATGCTTCCAGCCGCGCCCAATAAGCATCGTCATGGGTGAACGCAATTAATTCAATACCCAGATCAGGATCCCGTTGGGCCGAAATGAAACCGGCTAATTTTTCAATACCTGACATGCCTTGAATCAAAGAACTGATATAGATTATCATGCGTTCCTCTGTAATGCTTTCGGATATCCCGCGAAATATTTCGTATTGCTTCTAAGAAAGATAGCTTCAAATTACTATTATCTTACATCAAAGAAAAAAGAAAAGTCAATACAAATCTGACTGAAAAAACATTATTTTACGGCAAAATTACAGGCCGATAACTTTCAGCACTTTTGTTTAAAGAATTCATGTTTTTTTAGATTGCGATCACACCATATCAGCGCCAGCAATTCGAAATATAAAAACATCCCTCCAATAAAAAGGAGATTTTGTAATTGTCTCAGCACTTTCATTACTCTGCGAAGAGAACAAAGCGTTTTTAATCACAGGCCATCATTTTCTGAATCGCTCAGCCATAATTGATCATACCCGGTCTGATGGTTGACTCCGAATAAATAGCAGCGCGGGCTGATGACCGGAGAGGCATAAACAAACGGGACGGTGTGAAATTCTGTGCTCAAATTTCCCCAACAGCCGGTTGCCCCGGGTTCATTTTCGGATGGTTCGGGCAGTTCCGCGTAACAATTGATTGAATAAACCGGCTGTGAACAGAAGATGTCAAAATTCGTGCTGTTCATTTCACCGCTGACGGCGCCTTCCAACAGCAGGCGATCCGGTTCCAACAGCAGGTTCTGTTCTGCGAGGGTCACCACGTACAGCGGATAAGCCAGATTTTCCGGTTGATAGCTTATTTCGGACGCGGCAATCATGGGATCGCCGGCATAACGAAGAATCAGGCGCTCGATCCGCACCATTTCGGCAAACCGTTCGAGAACTGTCGTCCCGTCCTGCAAAATGGTTGGATCGGCAAAGTCAAGCGTGAATTCAAGGCTGCCGTCCGCGGGATTATAGAATCGCGGCGGCAGCGAAATAATCTGCTCCGAGAGGTTTCCGTTTGCGGATTTTTGATAAACGATGTCCAGGAAGAATTGCGACGGGTCACGCCATCATGGGCTTGAGCAAGTTGAAAGCAGTCAGTACAATCGA
>CALCQT010000188.1 GCA_937894825.1 uncultured Anaerolineaceae bacterium | reverse complement strand
ATTTCCTGTGCCAGCGCGGTGAGATGATAGACCGGCGTCCATCCCGCGGAGCGCAGCGCGGTATGTTCAAGACCCGGATCGGATACCGGCAACAGCGGCAGGTAGCGCCATAATGAAGTATCTTTGGCGGCAAAAATCTGTTCCGGGGTCCAAGCGGCGCGGATGGCGGCGACATTCGGAAGCACATCCAGGTTGCCTCCGTCCGCGTCACAGACATATCCCGAATAGGCGGGTTCGAAGGTTTTTCCGCATAGACTGCAGCGGTATCCGAGAAACTTTTCCATTGACATTTCCCAATCCTGTTTGGACGGATATGTTTTTGCGCGAAGCGCAAAAACATATCCGTCGCTAAATTTACATCGTCAGCGCCATGACCGCTTCCTGCACGTGCATGCGGTTTTCGGCCTGATCGTAAACGACGGACTGCGGCCCTTGGATCACACCGTCAGTGACTTCAATGTTGCGGTCAGCCGGCAGCGGATGCATGTAGATGCAATCCTCTTTGGTCAGTTTCATTTTTGCTTCGTCCGTGATCCAGTGTTTGTACTGATCAATGATCTTTTTGCTTTCAGCCGAGTCTTCAGTGACGACCAGCGGGCCCCAGGACTTCGGATAAACCACATCGGCGTCCTTGAACGCTTCGTCCATATCATGGGTGATGGTGAGGGTGGTACCGAATTTTTTGGCCTGTTCTTCCGCCATTTCCATGATGTCCGGCATCAGTTTGAATTCCGGCGGGTACGCAACGGTTACGTCGCAGCCAAAACGCGGCAGCTGGACGACCAGGGACTGCGGTACCGAGATTGGTTTCTGGTAAGAGCTGGCGTATGCCCAGGAGACGACGACCTTCCGTTTATTCAGGTTTTTGCCCTTCTTTTCCATAATGGTCATCAGGTCGGCCAGACATTGGAATGGATGGTAAATATCGCATTGCATATTCAGCACCGGGACGCGGCTGTATTTGGCGACTTCGTTAATATAACCGTTGCCGATTTTCCAGTCGCAATGGCGGATTGCGATCCCGTCAAAATAGCGGCCGTAAATTTCACCGATTTCGGCGGCGGTGTCACCGTGAGAAATCTGGGTGGTGCTGCTTTCAATGAAGGCTGCGTGGCCGCCCAGGTGAGCCATTCCGGCTTCGAAGGAACCGCGGGTGCGGGTGCTGCTGAAGAAGAACAGCATGGCAAGAACTTTGTCCCGCAGGTACGGGGTCAGTTCGTTCAACGCGCGTTTCCGTTTCAGATCAAATGCGACGTCCAGAACGGTTTCGACTTCTTCTTTGCTGAAATCGAGATCGCCGATCAAATCACGGCCATGTAAATATGTTTTCATTGTTTACCTTTCCCTCTTCTTTCAATTATTGACGATATTTCCACAGCCGGAACGCTGCAGCAGCGCAGCGTATGCTGGTTGTGTTTTGTCTGTATCCAGTGCGGTTAGTTGCCGGCATAAAAACTCAGTTTGCCCGCTGTTGCCGCCGATTTTTTCGGACAGGTTTCCGGCTTGTTCCCATTCCTGGTTGATCACAAACGCTTTGATCAGCGGGATCCAGTCAACCGGATCGAAGGGCTCCAAATCCGCGTCGATTGCATTCCGGGCGAATTCGAGCGCTTCCGTGGCTTCCTGCCGCTGCAAAGCCAGGGAGGTCTTTTGGAAGTAATAGCAATAGGTATGTTCCGGCTCAGCGCCGATCGGCGCCGGCGGGGTGGCTGCTTCGATGGGGTCAGTCAGAATGAGTTCAGGATTGGAGATGGCTGCTAAGCGCCAAAGAGATTCCGGCAGGCCCGGATAGTCCCGTTCTGTCTCCGTGACCACCCATAAACAGGATTTTTCGCGGTAGAAAATTGCCAGCACCTTGTCCATGTTCGAACGGAAGGTATGGCTGCGGTAGTCGTGGCTGATCTCCTGGCCCGGCTGCGGATCGCTGAAAAATTGGGATTCACGCAGGTCGAGGTCAAAATACTTATATTGATAGCGATTGCCGGAAAGGTCCGGCGCATATTGCCAATTGACGACCGGCGTCAGATCCCCGTCACTGGTTCGGTTGAGCGGGATCTGATCGGATACCAAAATGGTTCCTTCTTCCAAACCCGGCGCGCGCCAGGCCAACTGCCAGAAATAGTCATTCATCTTCAGTGCTTCGTCGCGGTAAACCGTCGCGTTGGCGAAATGAGCGCCGATGGCCAAAGCCGTCAGTGCGGCGACCGCCAGGAGCTGCGGCAGGCTGCGGAAGATCAATGCAATCAGCGGGGCGGCCAGAAGCGCCACCCCCGGACTGAAAGCGATGGTTGAACGATCCCACGGGAAAGAAGTTTCTACATCCAGCAGGGTGGCCCAGAAGGGGATGCCGCCCGCCAGCAGCGCGATCACGCCGCAAAGCAGAATCTGTTTCGTAATGGCAGCAGTTAGCTTTTCGGATGTTTGCTCAGGGGCATTTGCCGGCGTTGTATCCCGGATGGCACGGAGTGCCCAAAGACAGAGCAGGAAAACGCCCGCGATCAGTGCGAAATAGGTGATCTGCTCGGTTCGTCCCGTGGGTTGATTGAGCGTTTTTCGCCAAACGGTCAGGCAGACGGTGATCAGGTCGCGAAGTATCTTTGTCCCGACCTCGCGCAGACCCGCGAGCGGATTTTCTGTCAGTTTATCCAATAATTTTGGCTGGTAGGTTTGGAAAGAGAAAATAAAGACCCGCCAGATCAGGAAGAACAGCGATGCGGCAACATAAGGAATCCAGGTTCGCAGAAAAAAGCGCATGCGGCTTTGTGTCTCAGGCAACTGCTTC
>CALCQT010000187.1 GCA_937894825.1 uncultured Anaerolineaceae bacterium | reverse complement strand
GGCTGATATCATGAAGTGCGAGCGCTTCATGATATCAGCCTGGACATTGATTATGGCGAATTTACGGCGATTATGGGACCTTCGGGCTCGGGCAAATCAACGCTGATGAACATTCTGGGTTGTCTGGACCGACCGAGCGACGGTATTTATGTTCTGGATGGAACAGACGTTTCCAAGATGGATGATTCAAAACTGGCGGAGGTGCGGAACCAGAAGATCGGTTTTGTCTTTCAGAGTTTCAACCTGCTGCCGCGCTCTTCAGCGTTGGAAAATGTCATGCTGCCGCTGTTATATTCAAAGAACAAAGGGCATGCGAAAGAACGTGCCGCGGAAGCGTTGGACATGGTCGGGCTCGGGCAACGTTTGGGGCATAAACCCAAGGAACTTTCCGGCGGTCAGCAGCAGCGGGTCGCGATTGCGCGGGCGCTTGTGAACGATCCTGAGATTATCATGGCGGATGAGCCGACGGGGAACCTGGACAGTAAGTCCGGGCGGGAGATCATGCAGCTTTTGATCAGTCTGAACCGGGATAAAGGCAAAACGATCATTATGGTGACGCATGATCCGAAAATCGGCAAGCAGGTTCCTCGGGTGATCAGCGTGTTTGACGGTATGTTGGGTACCGAAGAAGAACAGGAAATTATAAAAACTTGGGCCAAACCTGAATTTATCGATGTGACAGGATATAAGAATCCCAATGTCAAGGACGAAAACGGGAATGGGAACGGGAACGGAAAAAAAGAAGCGGGCCTTCCGTCTGAAACGGATCAGCCGCTTGAAGCGGTTCATCCCGAAGTAATGGATGACATCCATACGGAGGACGAAAGCGAGTCCGCTGCTGGTGCGCTGGCTGAGGCTTTTGGGATCCAAAATGGTTCTGCGAAGGACGCAGAAGAGGATGCGGACGTATCCGGCGCTGCGGAGGCTTTAGCCGAATCCTTTGGCGTCAAAAATGATCTTCCGGAAGAGGAAGAGACGTCCTCCGCTGCGGATGCTTTGGCGGAAGCGTTCGGCAAAGGGAAAAAAGAGGGCAAGAAGAAAAAAGGCCAGAAGAAAAAGAAAGATTCGGACCAATCTTCCGAGTCAAGTGAAGAGGAAGCCCAATGACGATAACAACACTTATTAAAGAGGCTTTGAGAAACCTGTTATCCAACAAAGTGCGTTCACTGCTGACGATGCTGGGTATCTTTATCGGCGTCGGCGCTGTGATCGCGATGATGTCCATTGGACAGGGTGCCCAGGACTCGATCAATAACCAAATGAGCTCACTGGGAACGAATACGCTGTATCTGTCTCCCGGAAATTTCTCGGAAAATGTCCGGAACGCGCAGGATCTGACGAACTCTGATGTCGAAGCGATTGCCGCATTGGATTGCGTGGAAATTGCCGCGCCGACCGTGTCTGCCACCTATACCCTTTCTCAAAGTAACGGAAATACGGTCACTGCCAGTGTCGAGGGCGTTATCCCCGATTACCTGTCGGTAAGTAATTTTACGGTCGCACAAGGATCCTATATTACACAGGAACATATGACTGAAAAAGCCATGGTGGTGGTCATTGGGTCCGAGATCAGTGAATCGCTGTTTAATAATACAAACAGCAATGTCGTGGGCGAAACCGTCCGTATCAGCGGGCAGCCTTACAAAATTATCGGTGTTCTTGAGTCCAAAGGGAGTTCTTCCCTGGGCACGAGTCAGGACCGGGTGGTTTATATGCCGATCACAACCGCGCAGAACCGCCTGATGACCCGCCAGAAGAACAGCGTCAGCCAGATTACGATCACGGTTAAGGATTCCTATAGCCTGACTGAGGCGGAAGACGCGATTGAGGAACTGATGCGGTCACGGCATGGCATCTTTGAAGGCAATCCGAATGACTTCACGATCATGAACATGCAGGAACTGCTGGATACGTTAAATTCAATCATGGGCACCTTTGTGCTGTTTCTTGGCGGGGTGGCCGGTATCTCCCTTCTGGTTGGCGGTATTGGGATCATGAATATCATGCTGGTCACCGTGACGGAACGGACCAAAGAAATCGGTCTGCGCAAAGCGCTGGGAGCGAAAAATAAAGATATCCGGATGCAATTTCTGGTTGAATCCTCCGTGCTGAGTCTGGTGGGCGGTATTCTGGGGATCCTGTTTGGACTGGGCCTGGCCAGCTTGATCGCTTATATAGCGACACTCAGCGGGACCGAACTTCAGGCTTCCTTTAGCCCCGTGTTTATCGCCGGTTCGACGCTGTTTTCGATGGCGATCGGACTGTTCTTCGGTATTTACCCTGCTGATAAGGCCTCAAAGCTGCAGCCGGTTATCGCACTGCGCACAGAGTAATTTCTTCTGAAGACGGAGAATCAGGAAAATGACGGTGCTAAAGCAGCAATATCACAAGCTGAAACAGACATTAAACAGCATCCAATGGCAGATCACATTTATGATCACCTTTTGCTCAGTAATTGTCTGCGTCTTTCTCCTGATTCTTCAATATGTAAAGGCATCTTATCTGTTGAGCGATAAAAATAACACCATGCTGATTGCAAATGCGGTGACCCGCCTGCTTTCTGATCCCTGGATGCAGGAAGAATTTTCTCCGGGAGACGCTTACGATGTCGTCGTTCAGAACCGGATAAATGACAGAAACCCGCCGCGCAGGCTTGAGGTGCAAATTGGCAGCTTTCATGATGATATTCGGCTGGATATCAACTATTTGTTGGAGAGCAGAGTTTACATCTACTACATCACGGGAAAGCGAGAGATATTCCCGCTTGCGTTTGGCGGAAGACCAGCGGTTCCGTTGGAGACCCTGGACAAGGAAGATCCATCCGTCTCAATTGAAATGCGTGCGCTGGCGATGGCGGACCAATCTACGGGACGTTCTCCCTATAGCCAGGTCATTGTCACGGAAGATAATTACTCAATGGCGCTGGTGCCGCTGGTGAATCAGAATGATCAGATTTTGGGAAACTTTTTCCTTTATGTCAAACAGCCGACGCCGCTTGAAATGATCCGGGCCATCTTTGCTTCGTCCATTCCAAGTTTTCTCAGGTTGATCCTGTTTGTGTTGGCTTTAGGCATCATCGTCGGCTACATTTTTTCCCGCCGCTGGGGGCGCTGGTTTAGTGAGATTTCGAAAGCTTCTTACCGTTGGGCAGGAGGAGACTTCTCGCGCAGGATTCCGCTTCAAGCGACGCAGGATACCAGCGAATTGCACACGGTTTCGCTAAAGTTGAATGAAATGGCGGTCCAGTTGCAACAGGTTGTGCAGACACGTCAGGAATTGGCAGCGTCGGAAGAACGAAATCGCATCTCGCGGGAACTGCACGATAATATCAAACAGCAGGTCTTTTCAATCAACATGAATCTGGGGGCGGCCGCGATGCTGGCTGATAAAAAGCCGGAGCAGGTGAAAGAAAAGATTGAACTGGCGAGTACGCTTACCGGTGACACGCTCCGGGAACTGGATACTTTGATCGGAGAGTTACGCCCGCCTGAGATTTCCGGTGAAGAACTAATTAAGAAACTTGAAGAATATGGCGAAAACTGGCAGAAGTCCTCAGGGATCCAATTGGAAATGGCTTTACGAAATCAGCCACCGATGGACGAACACACTGCGGGTGAGGTTTTCCGGATCTGCCAGGAAGCGCTTTCGAACATGGCCCGGCACAGCAAAGCGTCTCATGGAAGCATTG
>CALCQT010000186.1 GCA_937894825.1 uncultured Anaerolineaceae bacterium | reverse complement strand
TCATCACCAGGAAATCTTCAGTCTCGGCCTCTTTCCCTCCGGTCAATAAGAAATATTCCGGATTCGTGCGAAAAATTGCCATCACCTGTTCACAATCAAACTTCGTAATGGGTTTTATTTCAAACGCATTTTCTTTTAACAACGCTTGGATTTCTGAGATCATACCGCCTGCGCTTTAGCCTAAAACGGGACTTCCTGTTACAGCCAGAACTATGTTTCTGATCATATAAGATGGCGACTTTATTTATGAAAATTGCCGGACTTGTCTCCTAAACAAGATCGATAAACGAGTCCGGCGTTTTGCGCTTAGAATTCAGTTTTTGTCATGGACACAGCCAGCTCAGATCTGACCAGTGCGTACAACTTATATCCGCCGGCCAAATTGCAGCAATCAAACCCGTGCTGGCTCAGAATCCGGCAGGCCAGATAACTGCGCTGACCACTGGCGCAATAAACATAGATCCGTTTGGTCTTGTCCAAGCGGGCCAGGTCTTCTCGCAGCACATCAACCGGTATATGCAGCGCTCCGTCGATAGCACCATGCTGAAATTCGTAGGGTGTCCGCACGTCCAGTAAGACCGCGTCTGTATCCTGACGTAATTTTTCACAGTCTTCCCAATAAAACTGCTTCACTTTTTCCAGCAAAACGTTTTCCGCAACATATCCAGCCATGTTCACCGGGTCCTTCGCCGATGAATAGGGTGGCGCGTAACAGAGCTCCAACTCCGTCAGATCGAAAACGGTCATGCCAGCGCGAATCGCCGTTGCAATGACATCACAGCGTTTGTCAACGCCATCGAAACCAACGATCTCAGCGCCCAGGATTTTCCCGCCCGGTTTTTCAAAGATTAATTTGAGAAAAAGTTCTTGTCCGCCCGGATAATAGGAGGCGTGGGAAGCAGGGAACACATAAACCTTCTCCGTTTCGAACCCGGCAGCAATTGCTGTTGCCTCATTCAAACCGGTTGTGGCGACAGTCATTTCAAAAATCTTTAGCACAGCAGAGCCCTGCGTACCGGAATACGAACGATTTACTCCGCAGATGTTATCAGCCGCGATTCGGCCCTGTTTATTGGCCGGGCCGGCCAGCGGAATATATCCTGCTTTCCCCGTCACGTAATTTGTGATTTCGACCGCATCGCCGACAGCATAGATGTTCTCGTCCGAGGTCAGCATCTGTGGATCGACCAGAATCGCCCCTTTCGGGTTCAGCTTCAATCCGGCATCTTTTGCCAGTGCGCTTTCCGGACGGACGCCGACCGAGAGGACAACAAAATCAAAGAGGTGCTGTGTTTCGCCAATTTCCGCCAGAATTCCATGCTCCGCAGAGGTAAATCCCTTCACACCGGTTTTCAGCAGCAGACGGATCCCCTTAGCGCGCAGATAATTATGCACCAGGCAAGCCATATCAAAATCCAGCGGTGCGATCAAATGGTCACTTAATTCGGCAATTGTCACATCAAGCCCGGCATTGCTCAAATTTTCTGCCATCTCGACACCACAATATAGCCACCGCCCACAACCAGCGCTCGCTGTGGTTTGTGCAGATCAATGTAGTCACGGATTTTGAATGCGTCCGGAACGTTTCGCAAGGTAAAGATGCGCGGGTCATCAATGCCCGGTAACGGCGGTTTGAGCGGTTCCGCTCCGGGAGAAAGGATCAGCTTGTCGTAACTTTCCTCATAAACCGTGCCGTCCGACAGATTTTTTATCCGCACCATCTTCTCTTGCGGAAAAACCGCAACCGCCTCACTCCGCACCCGGACATCAATATTAAATCTGGACCGAAAGCCCTCTGGCGTCTGTAAAAATAAGGATTCTTTTTCGGTAATTTCGCCGCCGACGTAATAGGGCAGTCCACAATTCGCGAACGAGACATAATCGCCTCTTTCGAGCATAATGATCTGTGCCGATTCATCCAGTCTGCGCAACCTGGCAGCCGCGGAGGCCCCTCCGGCTACCCCGCCGATAATGATCACTTTCATGCGCGTTTTCCTCTCTTTTCAAAATAATCTCAGACAGCCCGGCCAATCCTGGCTGTTCTATTGGAATCGTGCCCCGGTTCAACCATCCTGACCGATTTCAGATCCCGTCCGGATGAAGTTCCCACTGAATGGTTTTCAACAAGCCTACTTCCAACGGGATGATCTCGTTAAATCCCAGCTCCCGGCGAATTTTTGTCGAATCCAACGTCAGATGTTGATCCAGATTCGCAGCGTTGACCAATCCGGTTGCATCCGCCTCGGGCGTGAGGACAAATTCGCCACCCCAGTCCATCAATTTCGCGATGGTCTGATTCCATTCCAATTCCGTCAACACCGCTGCGCCGGCGAGATTGTAAACTTCGCCCGTCACTCCTTTTTGCGCCGCCAGTGCAATCCCGTGGGCGACATTTTCAACGTAACATTTACAGAGCTGCAAAGCGGCAACTTTCGGATGTACTTCAATGATCTGTTCTCCCCGGTTGATCTGATGAATAATCTCCTTAAAACGGCGATTCGGGTCACTTTTTCCATAGACCATGCCCAACCGTACAATCACAGGCGCAAGCACATCGCTGCTCAGCGCTGCTTCTTCAACCAGAATTTTTTCATAATCATGGCCGTTTTTGATATCCGGATTTCCGCGATACGGGAAGCGAATCTCCCGTAACGAAGATTCCTCTGTGAACGGGACCGGCCCCACCGGGGCAGAAGAGAGTTTGTTAAAAACCTCAAATCCTTTATAAACATCGGCGCTGGAGACGATCAGGACGCGCATTTTCTGACCCGACAGCGCCTTTTCCAGCGCCTTCACGTGGCTCTCAAACATCGCGACCATGTGAATGATCATATCCGGAGCGCACAGGTTAATGGCCCTTTTCAAATCTGAGACGTCATTGCAGTCGCCTTGAATCTCGGCTCGTCCGGAATTAGCCGGTGCACGGTGAAACAGGGTTAAGGTATGTCCTTGCGCCTCAAGGCTATCCGCAACAGCCGGACCGATAAAATTTGTACCGCCAACCATCATGATGTTCATCGCGCTTCGATCCTTTCGACAGTGTGATTATAGTGCAACCCATCCAGGAATGATCAGCAATTCTTGTAGCTATATTGACAAAAAAATCATTATACTGTACAGTATTCATGTACAGAAAAGGAAACAAAATGACAATTCAGACTACATATACTCAAGCCCGCGATGGGTTAGCAAAATTGTTGGATCAGGTGACTCATAACCGAGAAGTAGTTATCATCCAACGACGCGGTGAAGAAGAAGTGGCAATGATCGCCGCATCGGAATTGGAGAGTTTATTGGAAACTGCCTATCTTCTTCGGTCTCCAGCGAACGCCGAACGGCTGCTCTCAGCACTTGGACGAGCCTTAAAGAATGAAGCAGAACCAATGTCTCTTGATACCCTACGCCGCACGGTTAACTTTGAATAAAAAAGCATGCACTGCTGTATTTCAGCCCGAATTTATCGAAGATCTGCGTTTTTGGGTAGAGACAGACAGAAAGTTGGCAATCCGGGTTATTAACCTTATTGAGGCAATATTACAAGACCCCTATATAGGGATCGGCAAACCTGAACCGTTAAAATATCTGACACCAGGGGCATGGTCAAGAAGAATTACACAGGAGCACCGGATCGTTTACCTGGTTCGAGATCAACAGATTGATTTTTTACTGGCACGTTACCATTATTAA
>CALCQT010000185.1 GCA_937894825.1 uncultured Anaerolineaceae bacterium | reverse complement strand
ACCAGTATGGCATGCGCGTCCTGGGCCCGAACATCATCGGCTCCCTTTCCAACTCAGGCAAGCTGAACGCCTCTTTTGCTCCGATGCTTCCGTTGCCGGGTGACGCTTCACTGATCTCCCAATCCGGCGCATTGCTCATCGCATTGGATGCGGGCACCTATCTGCGCGGCGTCGGCTTCGACAAACTGTTCTCCCTCGGGAACATGTCTGACGTTGATTTTGCCGATATCATCGAATGGCTGGACACGGACGAGCACACCAAATGTACCGCACTGTATATTGAAGGGTTGAAAGACGGACGCCGCTTCCTGGATGTCTGCCGAAAATCCAGCAAACCGGTTATCGCGCTGAAATCCGGCGTTTCCGCCCATGGCGCGGCCGCGGCCGCTTCACACACCGGCTCCCTGGCCGGCGCGGCGAAAGTTTACGGCGCAGCCTTTGAACAGGCCGGTATCATCCAGGCCACCGATCTGAACAATCTGTTTGACCTGACCCAGGCTTTCGAACTGCAGCCTCCGATGAATGGCGACCATCTCCTGATCGTCACCAACGGCGGCGGCGTCGGCGTTCTGGCGACGGATGCCGCGGAACGGTTCGGAATCCCGCTCGAATTCTGCCCGCCTGAATTACAGACCGAAATGAAGAATTACATGCCCGAATTCGGTTCGGCGAAAAACCCGGTCGACATCACCGGCGGCGCCGGTCTGGAAGGTTACCGCCAATGTATTGCTTTCGGTTTGCAGCAGGAATGGGTTCACGGTCTGGCCGTGCTTTATTGTGAAACCGCCATGACCAACCCGGATGATATCGCCAAGGGTATTCTGGAAGCGATCCGTGAAGCACAGGCCACGCCCGCCGGCAAAGGCAAGCCGGTCGTGATCTCCTTCATCGGCGGCACTCGCTGTGCAACAGCGATGCGCTATCTGATCGATAACGGCATCCCGGCTTATGACGATCCGGCCCGCGCGGTCAACGCCATCGCCGGACTGCGCCAATATGCCCGTCTGCAGGAAGCCAAAGCTCACGCTAACAACGAAAAACCTTACGCTGCGGATCGTAACGCAGCGCTGGAAATCATCAAAGCCGCCCGCGCTGACGGCCGCGACGCGCTGACCGAAATCGAGGCCAAACAGGTCTTCGGCATCTACGGTCTGGACGTCACAGATACGAAATTAGCCAAAACGGAAGATGAAGCCGTCGCACTGGCCAACAAAGTCGGTTATCCAATCGTGATGAAGATCGTCTCCCCTGACATTTTGCACAAATCCGACGCCGGTGGCGTCAAGGTCAACATCAAAGACGATGCTGCCACCCGCGAATGGTACGCCAAGATCATGGCCAACGCCAAAGCGTATAAAGCTGACGCCAACATCCACGGTGTCGCCATTCAGGAAATGGCCCCGCTGGGCACCGAAGTCATCCTCGGTTCCATCAACGACGCTTCTTTCGGCCCGACCGTCATGTTCGGTCTGGGTGGTATCTTCGTCGAAGTGCTGAAAGATGTAACCTTCGCGGTTACCCCGGTTTCCAAAGAACAGGGTCTGAAGATGCAGTCCGAGATCCGCGGCGCCAAGATTCTGGACGGCGCACGAGGTGAACAGCCGCGCGACAAAGAGGCCATGGCCGAGACCATCGCCCGCTACTCCAACATGATCCTCGACCTGCAGGAAGAAATCAAGGAATCCGACGCCAACCCGGTCATGGTTTATGAAGCCGGCAACGGCCTGAAGGTTGTCGACGCCCGCATCATCCTGAAAGATAAGTAAATCGGAATACAAAGATTGCGACAAAACGCCCGTTTTTAAACGGGCGTTTTGTTTATCACTGTGATTCATATTTAACAGGGGTGTCAAAAGTACCATTTTGTTTATTAACGATCACGCACGTAGGGGCGATCACCCTTACAAGGCAACCGTATAGATAATTTTTTTCCTCCAAATACGAGTGTCGGCTCCAATATCTACGTTTGATACCCACATCAGAAATGGCTGCCACACCAAAACACGGAAAATCCAAAAGAAATCCCTCCAAGCGACTGATGGTACAATAGAGCCTGAAATTGACTCTAAAAAAACAGGTGCGAACAGAAAAACGCATGGCGCAAACAACCAACAGCACGACGAAGCGGCCCCGCTTCTCCTACGGCGAAAAATGGGTACCGCTGATCCTTCTCCTCCTCACCATCCTGACCTACCTTCCGCTGATCAAAACCCTGGGCTTCTACTGGGACGATTGGCCGATGCTCTGGTTCGACGTGACGCAGGGCCCGGCCGGCTTCGCCGAAGCCTTCACTTCTGACCGGCCTTTCCTGGGTTACCTCTATCAGGCCACCGGCGCCATCGTCGGCAGTGATCCGCTCAACTGGCAGCTCGTGACCGTGCTGTTCCGCTGGCTGATCTCCTGCGCTTTTTTCTGGATGGTCAGGCAGCTTTGGCCGAAGTTCAGCGAGGCCGGATTCTGGGCTGCTGCCATGCTGACCGTCTACTCCGGGTTCAAGCAGATGCCGATCGCTTATGTATGGGGCAACGCGCTCATCATGCTGTTCGCTTATATCCTATCCTACGCCATCATGCTCAAAGCCATCGCCGCCTGGGAAAGCGGCCGGAAGCGCACCTTCATCCTTTGGACTGTGCCCGCCGTCCTGCTTTACACCTTCTGTACCGTCTCGACGGAATACTACACCGGTCTGGACCTGGTACGCGGCATCATCCTCTGGATTTTCCTCTCTCATTATGAATCGTTTCGGAAGTTGCCTTTTGGACGCAAGATCCTTAAGACGCTGCTGCACTGGCTGCCGTACCTGCTCCCCTTGGGTATCTTCATGTTCTGGCGGGTCTTCATCTTCCAATTCCCGTCCTATCAGCCGGTCTTGCTGACCGAACTGGCCGCCAACCCGCTGAAAGCAATCCTGAATGTCGCCCTGCGGGCGGTCAAAGACGCTTACACCGCCAGTTGGGGCGCCTGGACGGAGTTTTTCTCTTTCCCGGCTATCGAACAGTTCGCCACCGTCGCTGGAAAGATTTTCTGGGCTTTCGTCCTGGCCGGACTGGTCTTCAGCCTCGCCGCGCTTTTTCGATTCAAAACCTCCTACCAAACACGTGACGCCCTGTCTCCGGAGCAGACCCGCTCCCGCGCCGTTACCGAGATGATCCTCCTCGGCCTGGCCGCCATCATTCTGCCGGGCATCCCCTATTGGGTGACCTCGCTATCACCCTCGCTGGAGTTCCCGAAGGAACGCTGGCTGTCGGCCTATATGTTCGGGAGTTGCATCCTGATGGTCGGGTTGATCCTGCTTTTCATCCGCGGGCGCAGCCTGCAGATACTGGTCACCAGCCTCTTCATCGCCATGGCGGTCGGCGGCAACATCCTGAACGCCAACAGGTTCCGCCGCGACTGGCAAAACCAGCGCGAATTCATCAACCAGCTTTCCGTCCGCATCCCGGATTTCGAGGCCCCGATGTATCTGCTGACGGATTTCAACCCGCTGGCTTATGAGACGGACAATTCGCTGACCGGTATGGTCAACCTGGCGCTTGCGCCGGAGAGCAGCGCGCTCACGTTGCCCGTCAGCGTCGGATTTTATGATGTGCGTTTCAAGTCTTCCAACGAACGGCTGAAAGCCGGGGACTTCATTTACCAGGGGTTCCGCAGCGCGAACTTCCAGGGCGCCATCTCCGATGTGGTGGTCTATTTTTACTCCCCGCCCGGCTGCCTGCGCGTTCTGGATCCACAGCAGCACAGCACGCTGCCGATCTTTCCGCAGACTTTCTATGAATTCATTGAATTTTCCAATCCTGAAAAAATTCTGCCCACCGGGAACCGTCCGCTGATGGTTCAGGAACAGATTTTCAAACAGCCGATTGAGAAAAATTGGTGTTATTATTTTGAAACAGCCGATCTGGCCCGCCAACAGCAGGATTGGCAAACTATCGCCGCCATCGGCGACGAAACCCTTTCGAAATTCAACGCGGGTGAAGCCTCCGAATATATCCTGTTTGTCGAGGCCTACGCAACCCTGGGGCGCTGGCAGGACGCCATCCCACTGATCGGCAAAATTCATCAAATGAACCCGTCGCTGGACGGCCCCGTCTGCCCGATTCTCCAGGAGTTGTTCACTGCAAACTTGCCGGAAGACCCGGAGATGATTGATCAGGTCGCCCGCGCATTAATCCAGATCGGATGCAACGCATACTCAAGATGACAGAACCGAATTCCACTCCCTCGACAACGCCGACGCTGTTAAACGCGTCCGTCATCATCCCCGTCTATAACGGCGCGGATACAATCCGCCCGCTCACGGAACGGCTGGAAAAAACACTGCCGGATCTTTTTGCTGACTATGAGATCCTATTAATTGAGGACGGCGGACAGGACAGCAGCTGGACTGTGATCCAGGAACTCTGCCAGCAATACGAAAAAGTACGCGGCATCCGCCTGATGCGGAATTTCGGACAGCATAACGCGGTCCTGTGCGGGATCCGCGAGGCGCGCTATGAAATCACCATCACAATGGACGACGATTTGCAGCATCCGCCGGAACAAATCGGATTGCTGCTGGCGGAATATCTGAAAGGGTACGACGTGATTTATGCCGTGCCGAAGAAGTTGCCCCATTCCTGGTGGCGAAACATCAGTTCCAAACTGAGCAAATTTGCGCTGAGCAAAATTATGCGCATCCCGATCCAGGAGATCGGCGCGTTCCGGCTCTTCCGCACCGATCTGCGCAAGGCTTTCGCCGATTATCGCAGTCCGGACGTCTACATTGATCCGCTGCTTTCCTGGGGAACGGCCAAATTCGGCCATGTCATGGTGGATGAGGAAAAACGTGAGATCGGCCATTCCAACTATACCTTCAGCACACTGGTGCGAGCCGGAATGCTGATCCTGACCGGTTACAGCACCGTTCCGCTGCGCCTGGCCAGCACGATCGGATTCATCTTCATGCTCTTCGGCTTCGGAATTCTGATCTACGTGCTGATCATCACGATCGCGCTCGGCTCGGTCCCCGGTTTTCCTTTTTTGTCCTCGATCATCGCGCTGTTTGCCGGCGTCCAGCTATTCACATTGGGCATCATGGGCGAATATCTGGCCCGAATGTACGATCGCTCCACCGACCGGCCGCCTTACATCATCGGAGAGGACAGTCGCACTGCGGCACGCGGTCCTCAGGAGGAATAATGGAAAATTTGGAACCGATCCGTGACTTTTTCAAAAAATGCTTCAGTGAACATGGCGAAAGTGCCGAGGGCGTCGGCTGGAATTCTCCCGCCGCGCAGGAGATCCGTTTTGATCAGCTGTTGAAAGTCGTCGCCAAACCTGACGAACGGTTCACTTTTCTCGAATTCGGCTGCGGCTACGGCCATCTGGTGGATTACATGCGTTCAAAAGGCTATCTGCCGGCCCATTATTACGGCTACGATATCGTCGCGGAGTCGCTGGTGACAGCCCGCGAGCGTTTCCAGAGGGACGAACAGGTCTCCTTCCATGAAAACCTGGCTGACATCCCGCAAACGGACTATTTATCCGCTTCCGGCGTGTTCAATGTCAAACTGGATACCCGTTACGAAGATTGGACAAATTATATTCTGGAATCGCTGCGTGTGTTCGACCGTCATACCAGCGGCGGCTTCTCGGT
>CALCQT010000184.1 GCA_937894825.1 uncultured Anaerolineaceae bacterium | reverse complement strand
GGTTAAGAGCGGGCAAACAAGTAAAGTCGCTCCGCTCATCGAACATAAATATGATGGCATCTTTGATATTTGCGTGAAAGCCAACGCACTGCTCCGTACAGAAGCGATTGCGATTTCATAAATTCAGGAGTTCCTCAATGGAAAAACAAAAACGAAATCTAATTTCAAAAACAGGCCGATATCTTACAACCGGTCTGATCCTGATTACTGCGCTGGGGGCAGCAGGATTCAGGCAAATTACCCAAAACACGGGAGAAAACATTATGTTGATCAATGATCTATTACAACCTTTCAAACTACCGCAGGAATACCTCATCACGTATGAGATCGAAAGCCAAAACGGCAAATTAATCCGGATTACCAGAGGAAAGGACGCAGAAGGAAGAATCTATTTCAATTCACTGACAGAGGAAGTATTGTTTATCCCTTCGGGCAGAGGGTATCAGATGTATTACGCGGACATCGACGGGACCTTTGTAAATTTGGACCAAACCCGATATACCGCCAAATTTGTGGAGGAAACCACACAGGATTTCCTGCATTACGCCCAAAAGTCTGCCATCCGGCACAGCGCAACCGCAAAACACATTGGAGAGACCCAAGTTGCGGAAAGAAGCGGAAAAGTCTATGAAATCAATATAAAACTTTCCATTTTTTCACAGCGCTATACCTTTGTTATCGACGACGAAACCGGCATTTGCCTTGAATGGAAATCTGCCACTAATATCAGCGATCATGATCTGACGCCGGGCGGCAATTTTACCTGCATCGAATTCCAAACAGAAGACATCCGTCTGCCAATTTCCGAGATCAAGATCTTATGACTTTTCGTCAATAAATATTGCCTGGGATAAGTACAACCAAAATTAACAATTTAGCAATATTTCGTAAGCAATTTGGTAACAACGTCCATCTACAATGGGAACATCATTCGGATCAAAAAGGGTCCACAAAAAAGGGAGAAATTGTCATGAGTGAAATAACAAAAAATTCGGCCAACTTCATCGGGTATGAATATAAAGATATCAGTGTAAAACACGAAATGGAACCGATTTATGCCGACGGATATCCCAATTTCGGCTGGTTATTGGAAGGTACTTCTTTCGGAATCCAAAACATCGGTTCATTTACAATGAAGTTCAAACGAGATCGCAAACTTCGCAATAAAGCGGAATTGAGCCGGCTGCAGCGTCAATTTGATTCCTGTGTTGGGGAAATCGAAAAGCTGGAATTTTCAAAAACTGTCACGGCTTCCATCACGGCTTACGTCATTGGCATCCTCGGAGCAGCCTTTATGGCCGGGTCTGTATTCGCCTTTACTGCAGGTCAAACGCCGCTCTTCATCATCCTGGCGATACCCGGCTTGCTTGGATGGATCATTCCCTATTTCGCCTATGTCAGCATCCGCAGGAAAAAGACAGAAAAAGTAATGCCGTTGATTGATCAAAAATATGACGAGATTTACGAAGTTTGCGAAAAAGCAAACGGTCTGCTGGACTGAGCGCCAGCGCAAATAAAGATTGCTAAGATCGACAGGAAGGAGGAAACCTCATGTCACCGATCGTTATCGTAGTTGCCATTATCGTTGTGATTGTCGGAATTTTTATTTTCAAGAAAAGCAAGAACTGAAGTTGGAAACAAAAAAAGTTTGTGATTCGGTAGCGT
>CALCQT010000183.1 GCA_937894825.1 uncultured Anaerolineaceae bacterium | reverse complement strand
GGCAACCTGATCCTGATCGCCGCCCGAAAAGCAAACCGTTTTTTCTCATCGGTGGTCCGCATTCAAACCGACCGCAACCAGACGGTCTGCACAGACGGACCTTACCGCTACGTCCGGCATCCCGGTTATTTCGGCGGGTTTCTTTTTACGGCGGTGATCCCGCTGCTGCTCGGCTCATTGTGGGGACTGATCCCAACCGGTATCACGCTTGTTCTGATGCTGGTCAGAACCGCGCTGGAAGATAAAACACTGGAAAATGAATTGGACGGATACAAAGCCTATCAGGCCAAAGTCCGCTACCGGCTGCTGCCCTATATCTGGTAGCAAACCGGTTATCGAAAACTGAAACAGAATGTCATAAAGTCCGGGATGTGAAAATTCTCCTGCGGAACGCCTGTTTCAATTCGCAGGCCGGCAGCATGATGCGCTCCGCTACGGTGGCATTGCATCAGCGCAGCATTAACGGAAACTGCAATTCACCCTGGGCATAATCGGAAAGCTGCTTCTGCGGGATGCCGAACGAATACAGCACCGAGCCGGCCGCCCGTGCCAGCAGCTCACGGTAGCGCCGCCGGTCGATCCGTTCCGGATCCGGGTAGCCCGGCTGATCCCAGGCATAGACGTCATCCAGCGTGTATAGAAACCGCACCTTCTGTCCCGCTCCGGTGCGCTTCCCGGTGCGCTCCAACAATTGCAGCGCCGCCCGCACCACCGGCGTCCGGGATTTATACGCCTCCAGCTCCTGGCTGATGCGGCAGGTCAGCACCAGTTGCTCCAGCGGAACCTGCCCGGCATTCAGCGATGCCAGCGCCGCGTGAAAGATTCGGAAGGCCTGCGGCAGATAGTCCGGCAATTGGCGCGCGTCAGACGCTTTGGCCAGACAGGACAGCATCTCTAACTGTGTCTCCGCCACCCAGACCGGCAAGTCTCCCCGCCGGGACTCAATCCCGCGAATTTTCAGGGCGCCGTCCTGAAACACCCCAAAATAACGGTTGGGAACCGGCTGCGCATCATTCCCCCGTGACGGCAAAAAAGCGATCCAGCGAAAAATTCCATCCAGATTGATCTTCATTTTCGTCCGCTCCGCAATCTCAATCAAAACCTGCTGATAATCATCCTTATGGCGGCAGCCGGACCGGCGAATCCACAACGCGTCGACAAATAAATGCAGCACCTCAAAACCATGTGCCTCGCAAACTTCCTTCGCGATCAGCAGCGCTTCCCGCCCGCCGCGCGTCACTGCTTCATGCGCCTCAATTTTGCCAAAGCGCGCGTTCTTATAACCCAAAAATCCGAAGCAGACCACCAGCAGCCACTTTAAAGCGGAAAGCCGCGCTCGCAGGCGGGCCGCCTCCGGCGTGCTCTTATCCCGGCATTCAGCCAATTGGAACTTGAGTTCCACCCGTTTCTCGTACAATGGTTTCAAAGTCTGCGGAACCACACCCAACTCCGTGCTGGTCGGCATCAGCCCGTCCGGCAGCGGAATCTCGGGCGATATATTGCCATTAATGATCACAGCGGGGTACATGGATGTGAAATCAATCTGCGCCACATCCACGTGCAGCCCGATCTTCGGCTGATACACCAGCCCGCCCCGGTCGGCCCGGATCAACGCCAGCCCATTCTTTTCAGCTTCAATCTGCTGTTTTTGTTCCGGTACCAACACACCACGTTCCAAAGCCGTGATCATTTGCATGGCGGAGATCCCCGAGCCGGACGAAACCCGCGCGGACTGTTCAATCGGCAACGTGGTCACCCGTGCGGACTCCAGTGTTCCATCCAGACCATAATCCCGCCACATGGTAGCGTTCCGGGTATCAATATGGCAGCGTCCGAACAGATGCGCCGCCCGTCCGCGATGGATCGTCTGCCCATAAGAAAAATAGGTGACTTCCTTCCGCCA
>CALCQT010000182.1 GCA_937894825.1 uncultured Anaerolineaceae bacterium | reverse complement strand
GTATTTGTTGTGGCAAGTGTAACTTACAATCATGTGTGGAAACGATACGGTGATGTTGAAGTACTAAAGGATATTGAATTGGCAGTGAAAGACCAGGAATTTTTGGTTCTTGTCGGGCCTTCCGGTTGTGGGAAGTCAACAGCGTTGCGCTGTCTGGCCGGGCTGGAAGAAATCACTCAGGGCGAAATTTTGATCGGCGATCGCGTCGTCAATGATGTCTCCCCGAAAGATCGTGATATTGCGATGGTTTTTCAATCCTATGCGCTTTATCCGCATATGACTGTGTTTGACAATATGGCATTCGGATTGAAATTGCGGAAGACGCCGAAAGATGAAATCCAGCGGCGTGTCACCGAAGCGGCTGGAACACTCGGTCTGGAAAGACTGTTGCAGCGGAAGCCGCGCGAACTATCCGGCGGTCAGCGCCAGCGAGTTGCTCTGGGACGGGCCATCGTCCGGAATCCGCAGGTTTTCTTGCTCGACGAACCGCTCTCCAACCTGGACGCGAAACTGAGAGTTCAGACCCGTTCTGAGATCAGTAAGCTGCATCAGCGGCTGCAGACGACCTTTATCTATGTGACCCATGACCAGGTCGAAGCGATGACCATGGCTGACCGGATCGCTGTTATGTACAAAGGTATTATTCAACAGTTGGATACCCCGCAGATGCTTTATGATTTTCCGCTCAATCTGTTTGTTGCCGGGTTCATCGGATCGCCGTCTATGAACTTCTTCAACGCAAAAATTCGGAAGGGTGATGGGAAGGTTTTTGTTGAACATGAAGCTTTCACTGTCGAAATCCCTGAAAATCGGCGTGAAATCTATGCCGGTCTGGAAGGAAAAGATGTCGTGTTTGGCATCCGCCCTGAAAATATTCACAATCCGGATTATTGCCCTCCGGGAATCATCAGCGCCGAGGTTGAAGCGAAAGTTGATGTCACTGAGCTGATGGGTAACGAAATCTTTGTTTATTCAATGGCTGGTTCGACCCAGTTTGCCGCTCGTGTTGATCCGCGCAGCCGTTACCAGATCGGTGAAAAGGCGAAACTGATCTTTGATATGAGTAATTTCCATATCTTTGACCCGTCCGTCGACAGCGAGAATCCTGTCGCTGTCCGCTAATAATCTCATAACCATAAAAAAAGAACCGCATTTTGCGGTTCTTTTTTTATGCCTTCAAAAATTCTTCCTCCGTACGGTGGAGGATGAATTCATTATGAGAAAATGTCAACAGCCCTTCTGATTGAAGCTTGCTGAGTTCGGCGGATAATGCACTCCTGTCAACACACAGATAATCCGCCAGTTCCTGCCGGTTAAACGGAATTGAAAAGCTGTTGGAGGTATATTTTTGAGACTGCAGTTGCAGGAATGTCAGTAACCTGTTCCGGATGGTTCGTTTTGAAATGACATCAATTTTTTCATTGAGCAGAATGTTTTTGGCGGAGATGATCTCTAGCATGTTTCGGATCAATCTGGAATGATAGGCGCAGGCTGATGGACAGATCGTAAATATCTTATTTGCGTCAATGAAAAGGATTTCACTGTCTATTGAGGAAATAACCGTTACGGTGATGTTTTCCGCATCCGCAAATGAAAATGCTTCCCCGAAAAGATTTCCGGCTTGAAACTCCGCGATGATCGACCGGTTCCCTTCGTAATCTTCTTTAATAATATTTACTTTTCCTGTCAGGATGATTCCGACGCGGCCAATTTTCTCTCCGGCGAGAAAAATAATTTCATTTTTGGAATATTTCTTTACCCTGACCGAAAAACAACGTAATATTGCCAGCATATCCGCTTCACTCATACCACTGAAAAGAGGTGTTTTTAAAAGCAACGGCATATAATTTTCCATAAGTATCCATCCTTTTGAGGTCAGTAAAAATCAGACAGACAAACAACCCGATTTACCTGCTGCGGTCATATGGAACCAGACTGTCAAAATGAAAATCCTACATTTTCAGGATCCATCTCTGATTTCGAAGCACTATCGCGTTGTTATTACAACGCTTTTTCGCCTTTAGTATAGTACAATTTATTCAATCCTGCCAAAAGACGTTATATTGCCGGATTAAGGCAGCGAGAACAAAAGTCATAAGTTGTTTTTTGTCTGCGTGAGGGGATCATTATTCGCAGGATTCAAGACGTTTTAATAGATGAAACCGGAAGAAGGTGGGGTATGGATAAAATCATTAAAAATTTCAGCGTTGGGGAAGGCAGACGTTTTGTGGATGAGGTGGATTACTTGCCCGGGCAGGTTGTCAGTAAGACGCTGGCGCAGAATGATGCGGTTAGTCTGACGCTTTTTGCTTTTGATAAAGATGAAGAAATCAGCACCCATGCTTCAGAAGGCGACGCATTGGTGCTGGTGCTGGATGGTGAAGGACAGATCACGATTGATGATCAGGTCAGCCGCCTGAAAGCAGGTGATTCGATTCTGATGCCGGCGGGTCATCCGCACGCCGTATTTGCGCCGGAACAGTTCAAAATGCTGTTGATTGTTGTGTTCCCTAAGAAGAAAGCCTGACGCCATTCAGTTGGGTATGACCCATAATTTATGGCTAGCGTTGGGATCAATGCTGTCCTGTAATTTAGATGACCTGGAAAAGATAAAGAGAAAAACAAGGAAGTCTTTTCTATGATCAATGTTGCTTTTTACGATACGAGACCCTACGATCGGGTCTGGTTTGACCGGTTAAACACCGGAAAATACCGAATTAAATATTTTGAGAGTAAGTTAAACGAGGATTCCGCAAAGTTGGCGAGAGATTGCCAGGTGGCGGTGGCCTTTGTCAATGATCAGATTGACGCGGCGGCAATTAATGCCCTGGCGCTGGAAGGTGTCCGAATCATTGCCATGCGCTGTGCTGGGTATAACAACGTCGATTTCAAGGCTGCGTATGATCGGAGGATGACGGTGGTTAATGTGCCGGGCTATTCTCCCTATGCGGTTGCGGAGCATGCCATGGCACTGCTGCTGACGCTGAACCGGAAAACGCACCGGGCTTACCTGCGGACCCGGGACTATAACTTCAATCTGAATGGCTTGACCGGGTTTGATCTGCATGGCAAAACAGCCGGGGTGATCGGTACGGGCAGAATTGGACAGATTTTCATTAATATCTGCAGAGGGTTTGGGATGAACGTGTTAGCTTACGATCTCTTCCCGAATCCGTCGCTGGATGTGAATTATGTTTCGCTGGATGAGCTGTTGGAGAAGAGCGACGTGATTTCGCTGCACTGCCCGTTGACGAATGAGACACGGCACATCATTAATGCGGAGAGTCTGGATAAGATGAAGCCGAGCGCGATTCTGATCAATACGTCGCGTGGCGGTTTGATCGACAGTGAGGCGCTGCTGCAGGCGCTGAAGGATGAGAAAATTGCCGGTGCCGGACTGGACGTTTATGAAGAGGAATCGGAGCTGTTTTATGAAGACAATTCCAATGAAAACCTTCATGACGACGTGTTGGCATTGCTGATCGCGATGCGGAACGTGATCGTCACGTCTCATCAGGCCTTTCTGACGGATGAGGCGCTGCACAATATCGCTGAGACGACGCTGCAAAATCTGGACGATTTTTTCGGCGGGGCGGCGCTGAAAAACGAGATTTGTTATTTCTGTGTACCTGGCGGGAAGAAGACTGCCAATTGTCCCCGCCTGAAGACCGGAAGGTGTTTCTGAGGTTAAACAAACTGTCCTTCCATAAAGAAAATATGGGAGGACAGTTTGTATCTGATCGGTTTTTTAGTTTTGTGTCGCTTTCATTTCTGTTTGTTTGAAAAATCATTCTGTCCGATTGGCGAATTTCACCCGGTATGTGTCAATTACGACTGCGAAGATAATGATGAATCCGGTGACAATCTGACGGGCGTTATCGCCTAACCCGATCAGCAATAGACCGTTATTTAAGACTCCGATGATGCATGCGCCGAGAAAGGTGCCTACCATGGAACCTTTTCCCCCACTCATGCTGGTCCCACCGATTACTGTGGCCGCGATTGCGTTCATATCAAACCCGGTTCCCAGGATTGGACTGGCTATGTTCAGACGCAGCATATACATGATTGCAGCGACCCCAACAGTAAATCCACAAAACGCGAACGCCGCGATTTTATAAATAGCTGTATTATGTCCGGAGAGACGGACCGCTTCTTCATTATTTCCGATCGCATAGATCATGCGGCCAAAAACCGTATATTTCAAAATGAAGTGTCCGATGATCACCAAGGCCAGCGCGATTAGAAAAATCGATGGCAGGACATTGAATAAGTTGACGGTTCCAAATTTATTGAAGGATGTCGGGAATCCGAAAATTGTACGGCTGTTGCTGATTTGCAATGCCGCGCCGCGCGCGATGTTCATCATGCCCAGTGTGACGATAAAAGGCGGAATTTTCCATCGCACCGAAACGAAACCATTGAATAAACCGCAAAGCATGCCGACTCCAATTCCTGCAAGTGCCGAAAGCACGACGGCTGCGGGGATTGACATATTTTCGGTGATTAAAACCTTTCCTGCCAGAATGGTCGCCAGTGCCAGCACTGATCCAACCGAGAGATCAATGCCTCCCAGAAGGATGACAAAGGTCATTCCTACCGAGATGGCGGTATTGATACTGATCTGCTGCATGATGTTTGTGAAGTTCAATAACGTGGCAAAGCGAGGCGCGGTCAGAGCGAAAATAATGACGATAAAAATCAGTATCAGTCCGATGCCGCCTTCCTGAAGAATGAAATTAATTGAGCGTTTTGATTTCATGGTTGAGGTCCTGTGCGTTTTGATGAATGTATTCAGCATATGCGAAAGAAAGAATTCTTTCCTGGTCAAATTCTTCGCGATTTACTTCGCCGGTAATTTTTCCGTCTGAAAAAACAAGGATACGATGGCAAATCCCGATCAGTTCGTCCAAATCTGATGAAACAACAATAATTCCTTTTCCTAAGGCTGCCAATTTCCATAAAAGCAGGTAAATCTCATAGCGGGCGCCAACGTCGATACCGCGGGTCGGCTCATCGAAGATTAGAATTTCCGCATCCCGAAAAAGCCATTTTGCCAAAACAACTTTCTGCTGGTTCCCGCCGGAAAGATTTCTTACAAGCTGATTGATTGAAGGACAAACGATTCCAATGTCACGGACCAGTTTTTCAGATTCTCTCAATTCAGTATTATTCTGTAAAAGACCATTCTTAGATATTTTCTCCAAAGCGGTTATTGTCTGATTGACAGCAATGTTCATGGAGAGGATCACGCCCTGTGTTTTCCTGTCTTCAGTCAGCAGACTGATCCCATTTTTTACTGCATCTTTGGGTGACTGTATTGTTATTTCTTTGTTATGGAGAAAAATTTTGCCATCCTCTCTTTGATCTGCGCCAAAGATGGCTCGCATTGTTTCTGTCCGTCCGGACCCTACTAATCCGGATATCCCAAGGATCTCCCCTGCTCGTACCGTGAACGAGATGTTGTGCTTGTTCCCGCGATAACGCAGATTTTCAACACTGAATATTTTCTCGCCAACTTTCACAGTATCATCAAAAGGATATTCGTTTTCAATCTCCTTCCCGACCATCAGTTTTACCAGATCAGGAATCATTAATTCTTTGAGCGGCCGGGTCGTTACCCATTCGCCGTTTCTCAGTACCGTTACACGATCGCCAATTTCATAAATTTCCTGCAAGTGATGAGAGATATAAATGATCGTGACGCCTTTGGATTTTAGATCGGAAATAATTTCAAACAGGCGGCTGATTTCTTTGGGTGTCAACGTCGCGGTTGGTTCATCCATGATCAGAACTTTGCTTTCGTTGTGGATCGCTTTCGCAATTTCGACGAGTTGCATCTGCGCGACGCCAAGTGTTTCCACGCGTGTCTTTGGGGAAATGTTCAGACCGACTTTTGCAAGTGCGGATTCAGTGTCCTTGTAGAGTTTGTTATAGTTGACCAATCCGCCATGAGAGGGCAGCTTTTCAAAAAAGATGTTTTCAGCTACAGATAAGTATGGAAGCAGATTGAATTCCTGATGGACTACACGGATACCGTTCTGAAACGCATCAAATGTCGTCCGGGGTTCATATGGCCTTCCTTCAAAAAAGATTTCTCCCTCGTCCGGATGATATATTCCGGTGAGTAATTTAACCAGACTGGATTTCCCGGCGCCATTTTGCCCAACCAGAATATGGACTTCCCCCTGAATGATTTCTAAATTTACCTGCTTTAGGGCTGTAACTCCAGGGAATCGCTTGGTAATGTTTTTTAATTCGATAATATTGATATCGTTCATAAATACACCTTTATTTTTTGAACCTTGTTAATTGCTGCATCCTGAAAACAAGACAACAAACATTCCCTGTCCCCGCCCGATTGCCTGTTCAAAGAAAAAATTATGAGTACAATAAGGTATGTTTTTGTATTGGGTGGTTCTCCGGCGTGCTTAAGTTCTGCACGAAATCGGCACGCTTCTTTTTCAGCCAATCCTGATGAAAACTATTTTTGTTCTTGCCGGTTTCTATCCGGATATTCGCCGGCTGGCACCTGTAAGAAGGATGGCATCCTTTCTCCTGGCCACGAGAAAGGATGCCAAAATCCTATTCGATATTATTCTAAATCTTCAATTGTGATCAATTTAACGGGGGTTTTCTCCCAACCGAGCGGTTCAATTTCACCATCGATGATTTTTTGCCCAACTTCGATTGCCATTTTCACCATGTCGGCGCCAAATTGGTCAACAGTTGCCAGGGCTTTCCCTTGTTTAATCAGATCCTGTACTGCGGCGATATTGTCAAATCCAACAATCTGAATATCATCGCGTCCGGCTGCTTCAACTGCTTTCTGAGCGCCGAGGACCATGGAGTCGTTTGCGCACATGATACCCTGGACTTCAGGATATTTTGTCAGCAGGTTGGCGACCAATGCGTTTGCTTCTTCAGTTTCCCAGTGGGCAGTGCTGGATTCAAGCAGTTCCAGCTTACCTTCGGCGACAGCTTTATCAAAGCCGGCCTTGCGCGCGATTGCGTTATCCGCGCCGGGGTTGCCTTCAATGATGAAAACTTTTCCGCCTTCACCGATCTTTTCGGCTAATGCCATACCAGCCAGGTAGGCGCCTTCTTCGTTGTCCGGACCGACGAACAAGAAATCTTCCAGCCCATTGGCTTTCAGTTGCTCAGCATCCAGTCTGACGTCAAAGTTCACAACCGGAATACCGGCTGCCTGTGCCTTGACAACAGAAGGAACCAAAGCCGAGGAATCTGCCGGGGCCAGAATAATCATGTCGACGCCTTGGGAAATGAAGGTGTCCATGATGCTGAGCTGGGTGTCGATATCGGTCTCGGAGTTCATTCCTTTGATGTCCAAAGTATAACGGCCATCTTCCTTTGCCCAAGCTTCTGCGCCTTCCTGTAAGGTTTTGAAGAATTCATTTGCCAGTGATTTCAATACAACACCGACTACCGGTTTGTCATCCTGCGCCGCGACGGGAGAAATGACTCCCAAGAGAAGGACTGCTACCAGGACAAACCCCAAAATACGATTCATCTTTTTCATTTTGTTCTCCTATCTTTTTTCAGTCCAGGCAAATGATTGCCTGTTTTGCAAAAAACATGATCTCCTGTTCTGAGGGCAACGAAGATTGCGCGCCAAGACGCGTCACCGTGATTGCCCCGGCCACAGAACCAAGCGATACACATTTTTCCAGCGAAAATTGTTTCATCAGTCCGTAACAAAGCCCGGCAATAAAAGCGTCGCCGGCACCTGTTGTATCGACTGCTGTCACCTCAAAACCGGGAACGAACCGGCTTTCGCTCCCATTATTGTAAAAGGCGCCTTTGTCGCCCAGTGTAATAATTGCGCAACTCACGCCTTTTGCAAGCAAAATTTCGGATTGTCTTCGGATGTTCTCTTCGGTGTCGGAAGGGATGCCGGTCAGCATTTCCGTTTCCGTCTCATTCGTGATCAGGTAGTTTACACAAGCCAATATCTCATCCGGAATAGGCTTCATTGGCGCCGGGTTGAAAACGACCGTGGCTCCTTTTTCATTGGCCTGCCGGATCGACTCAAAAACCGTTTTGGACGGGATTTCAAATTGCAGCAAGCAAATATCTCCCGCTTCAATTTCTTCAACCGCTGACCGGACGTCACTCCAACGCACCTTTCCGTTTGCCCCGGGTGAAATGATGATGCGATTTTCGCCATTCTCCTCGACAACGATCATGGCTGTTCCGCTGGCAGTATTTTCCGCGGTGTGAACAAAATCAGTTCCGACATGGTTCCGTTCCAGATTCGCCATCAGTTCTTTGCCGAAAGCATCGTCACCGACCACTCCGGCCATCCGCACATCGCAGTTCAATTTTCCGATCGCCACAGCCTGGTTGGCCCCTTTGCCACCACAGATTTGCCGGAGTTCACTTCCGCTGATCGTCTCACCGCCTTTGGGAGCGCGCTCCACCCGGACCACCAAATCCATGTTTAAACTTCCGATTACTGTGATTTTCATTCGTATAGAGTTCCTTTATGGGACAGGATTGATTTCATGTCTTCTTCGTTTACCGGTTGATGAACGGATAATCAGGGAAGGCTGCAAGATTTCGACTTTTTTCTCGAAAGTTGTTTCTTTATTTTGGATTCGTTCAATCACCATGCGGCTGGCAATCGTTGCCATCTGGTCAATCGGCTGATGCACGGTGGTCAAATTTTCGGCCAATTCACTCAGAATGCCCACATCGTCATAACCGATGACGGAGACATCCTGTGGAACCTGAAGGTCCATTTTTTGCAGTTCATTAATCGCTGCGACAGCCATCATGTCGTTCAGGCAGAATATCGCTGTTGGCAAATTGCTGCTTTTCATCAGCTGACGAACGCCTTGACGACCGCTTTCGGGTCTGAAATTTCCCGCATAGATCATTGTTTCGTCAAAAGGAATGCCGAATTGGCTGAGTGCGTCACGGTACCCTGCAAAACGGCTGGAACTGGTGTCGGTGACGGAAGGTCCGCTGACTAGCCCGATCCGGCGGTGCCCGAGTGCGATCAGATGTTTTGTCGCTTCGAAAGCGCCACGGTAGTTGTCCACGTAGACTTCATCCATAGAGGCAGCCTCAAAATGACGATCAACAATGACGACCGGAATGCGGCTCTTTTGCAGCCGTTCAATGGACCGGCTGTTTTTGCCCGCGGTGATGAAAATAATGCCATCCACCTGCTTTTCGATCAGGACCTGAATGTACGTCAGTTCCTTTTCCGGCAGATCATCGCTGTTGCAGAGAATGGCGCTGTATCCATTTTCAAAACCCGCATTTTCGATGTAACGGGCGATATCGGCAAAAAATGGGTTGGAGTTATCCGGGATGATGATGCCGATGGTGCGGGTCTCGCCCAGACGGAGGCCGCGGGCCAGGGAGTTCTGCTGGTAACCCAGCACGTCCATGGCTTCGTAAACCCGGGTGCGGAGCTCTTCGCTGACTTTGCGTGTGCCGTTGATGGTGTGCGAGACGGTCGTGATGGACACATTCGCGATCCGAGCGACATCTTTGATGGTGGGTACAGTATTTTGCATTGGTCTTTATCCATTGCCAAACGTTTGCCAAAACGTTTGCTTCAATGAAATGATCATAATACGGCTATATTGAGACCGCAATAGGATGTTCTTCCTGAAAATTCATGACAAACGAAAAAGAAGAGGCTATCCCATGTTTACGAAATAACCTCTTTCTTGTTAATCAGATTTTATACACTGATCAGTCGTTAAGAATAAGAGGGCATTTTTCTTTTTTACGGCAATTCGAACTCGAACACCCATGGCCCGTCATAGGTATAGCCCAGCAGGCGTTGAACCTCTTCATACGCTTCTATGTCGTTCATCCCTTCCGGTGCGGTGATCTCAAATCCGCCACCGCCACCGCCGCCGGTCGTGCTGAGAATCTGCACAAATTCGATCCCCAGTTCCTTCAGCGGCTTCCGGATCGCGTCAAGCTCTTCCTGCGGGATCATATCCGGCGGAGATTGCCGGAGCTGTGGGATGGTCAGGGACATTTTCTGCGGAGAAGCTGTTTTCCCCAAATCGAAATGAAGCCGGACGCAGCGCTCTCCTTCTTCCGGAACCAACGGAAACTCCGGCTTTTCCGCAGTGTCATTGTATGCAGCACCAAAATCCTGATCATAAACTACTTCATATGCGGAAAAAGCCGCTGAATCGGTCTCAGATTTCAAATCAACTGTTTTTTCGCCATAAGGGAATGTCCAATCTGCTGAAGAAGGCTTCTGATAACAAAGCGTGATATCCGACCCGGCCGGGGTGGATTCGATCCCGATCATACGCATGCGAATGTTGTTCACTTTACTTGTTTCGGCTAATTCCCGTGTTTCCATCGGGTAAACCGGCAACTCCAGGTCAAACGCAAAGGTGCCGATCAATTGTTGTGGAATGATGATTTCCCCGGCGTAAGGACCGGGAGCTGCCGCTATTTGGGGTTGTACGAAGCGTCCGATTGACATGGAAATCATCATTCCACAACAATTGATC
>CALCQT010000181.1 GCA_937894825.1 uncultured Anaerolineaceae bacterium | reverse complement strand
TTGCTGTGATCGGATTAGTCGGAAAATTAGAGTTGCCGCCATTTGACGCCCCGGAAGCTGAATCAGAAATTGTCAGCGGCGCCTTGTCAGAATACTCCGGTCGTGGGCTTGGTCTCTTCAATGTTGCCAAACGGGTTGAACTGGTCGTCGGACTGGCATTAATTTCAGCCTTTTACCTTGGCGGCATCGGAACGCCGCTCCTTTTCGCGGTCAAAACACTGGTACTGCTGGCTGCGATTGCCTTACTGCAGGCAACATTAACCAGACTGCGAATTGATCAAACGGTCGGACTTTGGTGGCAGATTGGCGCCATCCTTTCGCTGTTGCAGCTTCTGATCATCATTTTAGTGAGGGTCAAATGAGACTAATTGGAATGCTTGGAGATGTGGTCAAATCGCTCTTTGCGAAATCAGCCACCCAAAACTACCCGTACAAGAAAAAGGATGTCCCTGAACGCTATCACGGACGGCTGGATTATGATGCGACCAAATGTACCGGCTGTATGATGTGCGTCCGGGACTGCCCGACCGAAACCATCAAAATCGAGATCGTCGACCGGAAAACAAAACAGTTCTTTATGACCTATAACATTGGCGAATGTGTCTACTGCAAGCAATGTGTTTATAATTGCCGCTTTGACGCGCTGCACATGACCAATAAAATGTGGGAATCCGCATCAGATCAAAGAGAGACCTTTCAACTTTATTTTGGGAAACAGGAATATATTGATGCCTTTTTGGAAAAACGAGCTGCAGAAAGCACGCCTGCAACTGAAGGATAAAAAAAACGGCAATCCCAGAATCGCGATTCTTGGCATCGGCAGCGAGTTGAACGGAGACGACGCTGCCGGTGTTTTTATTGCACGGGAATTGAGACAGGTTTTTGCGGAGCGACCGCCGCGTGATGATCTGGTCATCTATGACTGCGGGACTCTGCCCGAAAATTTCAGCGGTCCGCTGCGCAAATTCGCTCCCGATATGGTTTTGATCCTGGATGCCGGCTCTTTTGACGAAGCGCCGGGACAGGTGCGATTAACCACTACAGATGATATCGATGGCTTGAGTTTTTCCACCCACTCTCTCCCGCCATCCATCTTCGCGAAATTTCTTACGGAGGAACTGGACTGCGTTGTTCTGCTTCTGTTAATTCAGGCCGAAAATGTGGATTTTTGCGCTCCGCTCAACAATCAGGTTGAACTGGCTGTTCAGGAAACCGTTCGGGAATTAGCCCATTTTCTTCAGGGCTAATTCCCTCAAATCATTCAACTATTTCAGCGGAAAACTCAAGCTGGAACCGATTGTCCAGCCTTCTTTGCCGGCCCCAGTCCGGACTAAATACCAATCTGTGTAATTGATTTCCACCGGACCCTCAAGAACTTCCAGCAACGAACCGTTGGAAGCTACGACGATAATCGATTGACTTTTCCCAGGCTCTGTCAGCAAGAAAATACCGGAGTCATGCCCTGAATTCACAACCGCATAAGCCCGTTCATCAGGACTGTTTTCATCCGAGACCGGTGTTTCATAATACACCTTTTCTTTGACGTCCTTGGCACAGCGGAACCCGGTCGTTGCGTTATATGTTTCCGGATCCATCATGGTTCGATTGGTAATATGAATTTTGTCCAGATCCGTCAACCAGGAGTCACCCCGCACAACTTTATGGGTCCCGGAG
>CALCQT010000180.1 GCA_937894825.1 uncultured Anaerolineaceae bacterium | reverse complement strand
AGAACTGTTTCATCCGGCAGCGGGATATCCTTCACCGCTTTCCCCGCGACTTCACAATTTGCCTGGACACTTTTCTCAACCAGGGAATAATGTCCGCCGTGGATCTTTACCAGCGTCATCATATCGCGCAAAGAAAGCTCTTCAGCCACAAAACGCGCCATCAGTTCAGCCTGATTCAACCCGACATCAACGCCCAGATCAGGTGTAAACAGCCGCGCGTTTTTGGGATTATTCACCCGGGCGACCACCCGGCGAACGCCATACTCCATGCGTGCCAGTGTTGCGACAACCAGGTTGGTTTCGTCCGAACCGGTCGCCGCGGCGACAACGTCCATTTGCCGGATGCCTGCTGATTCCAGCGTTTCGGGCGAGGTACCGTTCCCGATGACGATCACTTCTTCCGGCAGATCCCGCCGCATGGCAGGGATTTTTTCCGCCCGATTTTCGATCAGTTTGACTTCGTGCCCCCGTTACAAAAGAAGCGAGCACAAAAAGGTTCCCATTTTTCCACCACCAACCACCAGCACTTTCATTTTTTCCCCTTCTTATGCCAAATTAAAAACTTTTTTCAGACGAGCCCCAGCGCCTGCCGCCTTGGCAACGTAAACATGGTCCTGTTCCATAAGTTCAGTCCCTAACGTTGGAAGAAAGGTTTTTTCCTTCCGGTTAACCGCGACAATTTGAATTTCCCCGGGAACCGTTAATTGCGCGACAGTTGATCCTGCCAGCCTGGCGGAAATTTCAATTTCCACGATATCCACTTCACCGCTTCCCAGACTGACGGTCGTTTTGAAAGGCGTATAACTCAGCAGCTCGGCGGACCGTTTAATCCCCCATTTGGTTGTGGACAGGGTTTGAATCCCAAACTGCTCATAAATTTCGGCTTTCCGCGTATCATACATCCTTGCGATGACTTTCGGCACCTGAAAAACCTGTCTGGCCAAACGAGCCACAACGGCATTGACGTTGTCACTGGAAGTGACGGCAACCACAGCCTCCGCGTGAGCAATATCAGCCCGAGTCAAAACATCCCAATCAAAACCGACGCCTTCCAGCGTCCTGCCGTTAAATGCTGATCCCAGTTTTTCAAATGCCATGCGGTTCGAATCAATCACCGTGACGCTGTGACCCAACCCGACTAAATGCTTTGCAAGACCGGAACCAATCCGGCCGCATCCTATGATGATCACCTTCATAATCTTCCCTCCAGCGAGCCTTTTATTGCATTGGATTCGTGCCTTCTGCTCCGGATAACTTTCTTGCGGAGTTCGTCCAGTATCAAGACAATGGGGGCAGGCAGCATGACCAAACCCCACTCCCGAAACCCTAACGGCGCCGTATTAAAAATTTGATTAAAAAACGGGACATTAGATAGAACCAACAAAAGGCATATCTCTGTCACAACACCTATGATTACCAGTCGATTCGTAAAAAAACCAACTTTGAAAATCGAGTTCGGATCTGACCGGCATACGAAAACCATCCCAATTTGCGCGAAGACGATCGCCGCAAACGTAACGGTTGTCGCCATCCGGTAGAACACACCTTCGGAAGGCATCGGTAGCTCTGGCCATCCCTGCAATCGGTTGAACAAGAAAAAAGCCAGCATGGATAGTCCCGCTTCAAGCGCCCCATACCATAAAAAAGCCTTTGTGAGGACGGATCGGTTCACCAAAGGTTCTTTTTGGGAACGCGGCGGCAAATCCATGATGCCATCCTGTGGCAGCTCCGCGCCTAACCCAATGGCGGGAACCATATCTGTCCCGAGATCGATCGCCAGAATCTGCATGATCGTCAGCGGCAGCGGTATGCTCCCGCGCGAAAAAAGGTAAAACACGACCGGCACCGCTTCGGGAACGTTACTATTAAGAATATAGACCGCGAATTTACGAATATTATTATATACCGTTCGGCCTTCTTCGATTGCGCTGACGATGGAGGCGAAATTATCATCCGTCAGAACCATGTCCGCAGCCTCTTTCGCAACGTCGGTTCCTGACAGGCCCATGGCAACACCGATATCCGCCTTTTTCAGCGCCGGCGCATCATTAACGCCATCGCCGGTCACAGCGACAATATGCCCCATTTCCTGCAATGCGGAAACAACGCGCAGCTTCTGATCCGGAGCCATCCGGGCAAAGATCACTTCATCCTTCAGCACTTCCTTCAGTTCCACGTCCGACAATATTTCCAGATCAGGCCCCGTCACAATCCGCGGCTTAAGCTGCCTGACAATACCGATCTTCCGGGCAATGCTCTCGGCGGTCAGACCATAATCGCCGGTAATCATAATAACCCGGATCCCGGCATGGTGACATTTTTCAATTGCCGCCGCGACTTCCTCCCGCGGCGGATCCGTCATCGCTACCAGCCCCAGAAAAGTCAGCTCCCGTTCAATATTTTCGGTTGAATAAACACCTGTCCGTTGTTCATCTGTTGACAACATCCGGGTGGCAACAGCAAGAACGCGCAGCCCGTTTTTCGCATACCGGTCGTTTGCCTGCATAATTTTTTCACGATCGGAAGGCGAGAGCGGCTGGTCGCTTCCATTGACCCGGGAAGCTAGACATAGAGCCAAAATTTCTTTCGGCGCCCCTTTTACAAATACCCGAAATCCTCCGCTTTCCAATCGATTGATCGTGCTCATTCGCTTCCGGGTTGAATCAAACGGCAATTCGCGGATCCGTTGATATTTTTGCTGCAAAGTTTCCGCTTCCAGACCCGCCTTTCTCGCCAAGACGATCAAAGCCGCCTCGGTCGGGTCCCCCAGAATTGTCCAATTCTGTGAACGGTCATCCGGATGAAACAGGCGTGCATTGCAGCACAAGGCAGCAGCGCTCAAAAGTTTGTCCAAATCCGCTCCGGTTTCTGTCTGGCCGTTTTTCCTTTCCTGTATCTTCCCTTCCGGCCGGTACCCAGCACCGGAAACTGAGAATTCATGGCCCGGCAGCCAGACATCCGTGACGGTCATTTCATTTTGGGTCAGCGTTCCAGTCTTATCGGTACAGATCACACTGGTACATCCCAGCGTCTCCACTGAAGACAGTTTTTTCATCAGCGCATTCTTTTTTGCCATCCGCTGAACGCCCATCGCCAGCGAAAGTGTAACCGTCGGCAGCAATCCTTCCGGAATAAAAGCAACGATCATCCCCATCGCAAAAATAAAACTGACGGAAAGTTCACTCCCTACAATGAACAGTGAGGCCAGAAAAAAGATCACGCCGATCGTAATCGCCAGAATGGAGACCGTCCGTGTCATCCGGCCTAATTCCTTCTGCAACGGGCTCTGATCTTCCTTCACAGCTTGCGTCAAACCGGCAATCTTTCCGAATTCTGTATTCATCCCGGTCGCAGAAACGATGAACTTTCCGGTGCCGGCCGCAACGGTCGTCCCGGCAAATACAATATTCGGGAATTCAAAGCGAGCCAGCCCATCCTGGAAAAAAACGTCTTTCATCTTATAAACCGGCTGTGACTCACCGGTCAGTGTGGCCTGGACGACACGCAAGTCGTTTTCTTCGACCAGACGCCCGTCGGCCGAAATAAGGTCGCCTTCCGCCAACGAAACAAGATCACCGGGGACCAATTCTTCGACCGGCAAGCTCAATTCACGCCCATCACGTACTGTTTTAGCATAAACGGGCAGCAGTTTCTGTAAAGCTTCGGTTGCCTTTTCCGCCCGGAATTCCTGCCAGAAACTAAAAACGCCATTAATAATATTAACCATCCAAATGGCAATACCCAGTTGCGGCATTTCGGCGATAAAACCGATAATTCCACCAAACCATAAAAGTATCGCCATTAAATGGGTAAAATTCCCCAGGAATTTCAGAAATAGCGGTTTCTTCTTTTTCTTTTGAAGAATGTTGGGACCATTCTTCTTCAACCGGATTTCAGCCTCCGCTCCGGTTAAGCCGGCCGGCCCGCTTTCTAACGCTGCATAAACTTCAGCAACCGAAAGTTGATGGATATTCTTTGATTCAATCATAAAACAATTATTTTGCCCTCTTCGGTCATCAATATCTCTGGTATCAGAAACAGGATTTCGACCAGGTTATAAAGGCCCAAATAATCAGAATGATCAGAAGCATTCTTGGCGGATATTTCAGTAAGATCCACAGCGAATCGGCCTCCTTTGTTTATCTATTTGAGCCAGCATTATGAATCAAGCACCAGAAACTCATATAAACCAATGAGGCTTTTTTCTAGGCTGATACAGTGTTTTCGACACCTAATCAGTATATGGAAAAGGAAATTAATAAGGAATTAAGATTTTTTTTGAAAATATAAAGAAGTTATAAAGAAAATCCAAACAAAACCGAATGGAAAAGAACCGGGATATAACAAGCTGTTTTCAAAAAATCCGGGGATAAAAAGCAACCGGAGCGCAATTCACGGTACACTCTTCAACACCCCGGATTCCTGATTTTATTCAATTTCTTTCAACGGCAGTGTAAAGCGAAACACCGTTCCGCCTCCTTTTCGGTTTTGAGCTTCCAGATTTCCGTTATGCGCGTTAATGATCGTCTGGCAAATTGATAAGCCAAGCCCCATTTCGCTGGAGAAATCCGCCGGTTTATCTTCATTCGGCTTAATCTCTGTGTGTAAGAAAGGAAAATCCGCATCAGAAATTCCTTTCCCGCGATCTAACACTTCGAACTGGGCCAAATCCCCTTTCCGCTCCAAATGAACTTCAATGGGGGTCTTCTCCGGGGAATATTTAATGGCATTTTCGATAAGATTGATCAGTACCTGCACAATCAGCGTATCATCCATGGGGACTTCCAGATCCCCTGCCGGGACACGGGCGATGACCTTCCGCTCCGGGAACCGCTGTTGAATGCGGCTGACAGCTTCCCGCACAACACTCTCTGCAGCCTCCGGGCTTTTCGTAAAATTTGCCGTTTTCTCATTGATTCGTGTCACAGAAAGCAGGTTATCCACCATCCTTATCAGCCAGTGAGACTCATCCTGAATGTCAGCAACAAGCTTATCTCTGGTATCTGCGTCAATACCCTTTCCTTTTTCACGGATTGTGGTGCTGGCTTCAAAAATCTCAGATAATGGGGTACGCAAATCATGGGATATGGCCTGCAGAAGTGTGCTCCGCATCTTTTCCTTTTCGGATGCCACGGTCATATTGCGCTGCTCATCCGACAAACGCTGTCGTTCCAGTGCCATCGCCACCTGGGAGGCAATCACATGCAGAAACAGGAGACTATGGTGGTCAATCGGTCCTTTTTCACAGGAGATTCCCCAAACAGCCAGTACTCTTCCCTGGGAAATCACCGGCATATAAAGGGCGGCAGCGCCCATCAGCGTGTCTGTTCCAGCTCCGGCACGTTTTTGATTCAGGAAAACCCAATGCGCAACCGCTTTTTCATCTGCCGAATTGAGGATAGCACCGTCAACATCGTCCCTTGCTTGCAGTACTGTCGCATCCGCTTCCTGAACCGGATCAACAGTGAAAAATGCCACACTACGCTCAAACAGGTTGACAAGATATTCATTCATAAGGGCGACAATATTATCCAGTCCTCGGGTAGCAAGCAGTTTTTTATTGATTTCATACAAAACCTCGGCACGATGCCCTCTCTGTTTTGCGAGTCTCGCTTCCGTTTTGATACGCACCGTCAAAGTGCTTGTGACCAAAGCCACGATCAGCATGATCAGGAATGTGAGCGGCTGACCGGGTTGTATGGCAGTAAAAGTAAAATAAGGTTCAGTGAAGAAAAAATTGAACGCTAATACGCTAATAACGGAAGCAAGAATCCCATAGGCAAACCCTTCCGTGACGCGTGAAATGAGCAAAACTGAAAGAATGTAGACCATAATGATATTCTGGTCACCGACGTAAAAGCGGCGCAGACCAAAAGAAACAAGGGTGGCAGCAATCAAAAGCCCCAATGTTTTGGCAGAATCTTTCCAGGAGAAACCAAAATTCT
>CALCQT010000179.1 GCA_937894825.1 uncultured Anaerolineaceae bacterium | reverse complement strand
CGGGACATTCAGGTTATATTGGTTCGAAATCTCCAAAATTTTTGTCTTTGCAATCTTGCGATCGAGCACACCGCCAAACTTTACCGATTCCTCACCCAGCATAATATTGTCCGCCACCGTAAAGACCGGAATCAGCATAAAGTGCTGATGAACCATCCCGACACCGGCCTTAATGGCATCAATCGAGGAATGGATCGCAATTGGTTCTCCATTAATAAAAACCGAACCTTCGTCCGGCTGATACAATCCATACAGGATATTCATCAAAGTCGTTTTTCCGGCGCCATTTTCACCCAGCAAAGCCAGGATCTCGCCTTTTTCCAGGCGCAGATCAATATGATCATTCGCCAGGACACCGGGAAACTGTTTGGTAATATCTTTCAATTCAAGAACTGGTGCCATCTGTTTCACCTCACTGACAAGTGTTTTCCAGAATATTGTTGGAAAGGTGGATCAAAATAACGCGGAGCTTTTATCCGCTTATCTGACCCAAAACATAATGCGCTGTGTTTTGGGTTGCATTCTAAAAAAGTATAATCAGAACATCATTAATTTGCACAAGCTTTTACCCGGATTCGGTTATTCAAAACACAAACAGATTTTTCGGCTTTTCGTCCATTTTGCGTTTCTGGAATCCGGAGAGAAATTCGTCCATTGATTGTAACAACTCACAGTTTTGACAAATTCCTTCGAAGAGACATTACCTTCTGTACCTTGTGGTATTTGTTCAAAAGAATTTTTCAAAAGGCGAATCATCAGCCACGGTTCGGTATCAAAAAAAGAGGACGGGGAATACCCGTCCCCTTTTTTGAATATTCCAATCAGGCTTACTGAGCGAATACAGGGTTCAGTTCGATTTCACCACTGATAATCTTCGCGCGGATATCGTCCAATTCAGCAAGAACTTCAGCGGGGACTTTGGATTCCAGATCATGGAACGGAGCCAGGTCAACACCAAGGTTCTCCAGTGTACCGACCAGTTTACCGCCGGCAAAAGTTCCCTTGATCAGGGAATCGATCACTTCGTATGTGGTCTCATCCATTTTCTTCACAACCGATGTCAGGATCAGATCCGTATTTTCGGGATAAGTATAGAACCAGTCAGAGTCCACACCTATCACCATACCGGTACCGCGATCTTCAATCGCAGCAATGGTACCGCCGCCAACCGGGCCGGCCACCGGCATAATGATATCAGCACCCTGATCCATCATGGTAATGGAAACCTGCTTGCCTTTTTCAAGGTCGTCAAAGGAGTCCACACAGGTGCCTTCAACTTTTTCGGTGTCCCAACCAAGAACTTTCACATCGGCGCCTTTGACTTCATTATAGTAAGCCGCGCCGCGGGCAAAGCCATCCATGAAAATCGTGACGGTCGGGATGCACATTCCACCAAAGGTTCCAATCACACCGGTTTCGGAAACCGCTGCGGCAACATACCCGGCCAAAAAGGCTGCTTCATCGGTCTGGAAGACCTGATCAACAACATTCGGCTGGGAAACACTGGAGTCAATAATACTGAATTTGTAGTCGGGGTAGGTCTGTGCGGCTTCTGTCGTCGCGTCAGCGAGCAGGTAACCAACGGTAACAATCAGGTCACATTCATCATCAATAAATTGATCAATGTTGACCGCATAATCCGAATCAGAGGTTGATTCGAGCACAACGGCTTCGGTGCCAAAATCTTCCTTTGCTTTCAGGATACCATTCCAGGCAGTTTCATTGAAGGATTTGTCATCCACGCCGCCCATATCGGTAACCTGACAGATCTTCAGTGTGTCCTGTGCCATAACAGGCAAACTAAAGACCAAAACAACCACCAAGGCAAGAATAATGCTTATTTTCTTCATCATAGCTCCTTATCAGTATTAGAAATATTACCAATTTGTAAAAATATTATACATTCTTCTGTAAAAAATAACCAGCATTTTGAAACTGAGGACACAAAGCTTATGATTGTCAAAAATTGGACCATCCTCCGTTTTGTTGTCTCGCTAAGCCTTCTGAGCGACATAGAAACCGTTTAGGCATGTTTCCAGGCGTTATAATAATCAATATCGGATAAAAGAAGATATTTCTGATATCCTTCAAAATTCGCCGGATACTTCTTTCGGACAAAGCGGGGATGTTGGTTTTATGTATTACCGAAAACCGGCGGATATGTCCGGTCCAACCGAAATCCGGACTACTTCAAACAGTTTGAAAAAGGAAAAAGCATGTATTTAAAAGGGTCGCAATACCGCTATAACGGAAGAAAACGCCGCTCCAGTCCACTGAGAGTTATGGTACTTTTCGTCCTTGCGGCAGCTGGGATTTACTTCAGCCTGGTCATCGTTCCGGAGACCCAGCCTTTATTCATCCCGACAAACACGCCAACCACACCACCAGAGGCCTATCTGGTTGAAGCAGAGCAGTTCCAAAGAGAGGGGCGCTTCGCACGCGCCATTGAACTCTATGAAAAAGCGATCGAATCTGATCCGAAAAATACAACCTCATACATCAACATCGCAAAGCTTCAGGTATTCGAAGGAGATTATGCGGAAGCGCTGAAAAACGCCGAAAACGCGATTTTGTTGAACAGTAATAATGCCGTCGCACACGCGATTCGCGGCTGGGCATTGGGGAAACTGGATAATTATCTGGATGCCGAGTCGGCATTCACCCGTGCACTGGAGATCGATTCCAATAACGCATTGATTTACGCTTATCGCACAGAGATTCTGGTCGATCAATTCAACTCCGGAGCGGACAGCCTGGATACGCTGGAAAAAGCAACCGAATATTCCCGCTTGGCAATTGCAAACGGCAACAACCTGATGGAAGCGCATCGGGCTCGAGGATTACTGCTCGAAATCACCGGTAACTATGAGGACGCGATCAGTGAGTTCCAGATCGCCATTTCGATCAACCCAAACATTGGCGACCTCTATCTGGCACTGGGGAGGAATTTGCGCGTGGCAGGACAGGACGCGGACGCGGTAACCGCGTTTGAGCGGGCCCGCTCGCTAAACCCCTATGATCCCTGGGCCCCATATTATATTTCCCGCACTTATAGCGGGAACGGTGAATATGCCAAAGCCATCCAACAGGCAGAGGATGCGATTAAACTGGCGCCGACAGAGACTTCTTTTTATTGGAACCTTGGTACCCAATACTACCGTTCAGAAAAATATCAGCAGGCGCTTGATTATTTCAAACTGTCTATTCAGGGTGGAACTACAAAAGATGGGGTTCGGGTTGAGGGAATTCCGCTGAGTTACGACAACCGTGTCCCGGAGCTCTATTATATGTATGGACTGGTACTGGCGCGTTCCGGCCAATGCCAGGATGCCACGGAGATTGTCCGGGCGATCATACAGGGAATTCCGGACGACGCCGTCGCTGTTCAAAACGCCAATTATATGACGGATGTGTGCAAATCGGGCCAATTTGACATTACACTGGCGCCAGTTATAGAGGATGGTTCAACTGATTTGGCGGCAGCTCAGATCGATGTGGGGAACACCGGCGATAGCACGGTCGCTGATGCCGAAGAAACAACCATCCCTGAAACGACTCCCTGACCCGGCGGCTGATATCAAACTTAGAGAACATAAAGAAAGAACGCGGAATCCGCGTTCTTTCTTTATGTTCTCTACCGCAGTGCCTTCCGCCGAATCGTTTTGGCAGGCTTGCTTTCCGGTTCGGCAGCCGGAAGCGGCTTCCTTCGCGACTGAATTTTTCCTGCATTCGGACTCAGGAGCAGATTCAACTGCATCAAAGCCTGAGTGTCCCAGTCCCGCTTCCCGCATACATCACAGATCCAACAAGGAAAATCCGGAACTGTAATCAATTCATCGTCAATCCAGGTAAAATAGGTGGCACTGCCAAAATATGGGATACCCACCTGGCATTCTGAACAGTACCGGTCAATATTTTTTTCCACCTTACCCTCCATTGCTGTTTGCAGCACTTTTTTCCTCTCCTGGCAATATAATCGGTGTGTCAATCACACGAATATGATTCAATGGCCAGTAACAGAAGAAAGCATTCCCGATCAGATTTTCTCGCGGGACAAACCCCCAACTATGGGAATCAGATGAGTGGTTACGGTTATCCCCCAACACAAAATACTGATCCGCGGGGACCACCCATGCACCGCTGTAATTAATCGGTTCATGGACCCAACTCTCATCGATTTCATTTCCATTAATAGAAAGCTTCCCGTTTGTTACGGTAACTTTATCACCGGGAAGTCCAATCATCCTTTTAATATAGTCTTTTCCGGGAGCAGTCGGCGCTTCAAAAATCACGACATCACCCCGTTTGGGCTCATTAAATTTATAGTTCAACCGGTTCACCATCAGGAGCTCACCTTCAGTAAAGGTGGTCTCCATACTGATATTCTCGACTCGAACGCGCGCAATACAAAAATCAATAGCAAAATATAAAACCGCTGCCATCAGCAGCGTCTGGACTAACTCCCAAATTACACCCCAGGTTGTCTTTTTCTTTTTTTCTTCTTTTTGAGCCGGTCGTTTTCTTGCCATGCTGCGCGATTCTCTCCATTCAACGTTGTTTTTTACACGGCTTAATAATACACCCATTTCATCAGAGGATCATTAACAAATGTTTACGCTGCATAAAATTTCTCAGCGCGTAAAAAACGAACTGATATCAACATCCAGGGAAGCCTCTGCTTATGGGCGTCTTGCTTTAAACACCAACCGGATTGGCGTACCAATAAATTTAAATCGCACCCGAATCTGGTTTTCCAAATATCGCTTATAGGTAAAATGTGCCAATTCAGGGTCGTTCACATAAATCAGGAATGTCGGCGGGTCACTGCGGACCTGCGTGGCATAATACATATGCAGCGAGCGTCCGGATTTTGAGGTCGCATGATGTTTATCCTGTGCCTCATGGATCACCTCATTCAGTGCGGAAGTCGTAATGCGAGCCAATCGTTCTTCCTGAACTTCCAGTGCCATCGGAAGAACCCGCTCTACCCGCTGACCATTCAAAGCAGAAATAAAAAGCACCGGAACATAATCCATGAAGTTCAATTCTTCGCGAATCCGGTCCGTGTAGTTTTGCATCGTGTAATTGTCTTTTTCGATCGCGTCCCATTTGTTGACGATAACCACAACGCTCTTCCACTCGTCCAGAATATAGCCCGCAATATGCGCGTCTTGAACGGAAATCCCCTGAACGGCATCAATCACCAGTAAGGCAACATCCGCCCGTTCAATAGCCCGCATGGACCGGATCACGGAGAATTTTTCCACGCCGGGTTCAATTTTCCCCCGCCGGCGAATGCCGGCCGTGTCGATCAGCGTCAGTGGAATGTCCTGATAGACCAGCTTTGTGTCAATCGCATCCCGTGTCGTCCCGGCAATATCACTGACAATCACTCTTTCCTCTCCAACCAACCGGTTCAAGAGACTGGATTTTCCGACATTCGGCTTTCCGACAATCGCAATTTTCACCGAATCGTCTTCAACTTCTTCAACTTGCTCCGGGAACAACGCAACCAGCGCGTCCAACATATCGCCAGTCTCGGTTCCATGGACCGCCGACAACGGGAACGGTTCTCCCATCCCTAACTCATAAAACTCCGCCACACCGGCACGCTGTCGTTCGGAATCGGTTTTGTTCACGACCAACAACACGGGCGGCATCTCTTTTCCATCCACCACCCGCTGGTGTCTTCGCAGAATCGTTGCGATTTCATGATCCGCCGTGGTTACACCGGTGAGCGCATCCACCAAAAAGAGGACCACATCCGCTTCCCGAACCGCCAATAATGCCTGCGACTTAATTGCCTGAATAAAATCGGCCGAACCAACCGAGAGCGGCTCTTTATTCCCGGCAGCATCCGGATCAATTCCACCGGTATCCACAATATCAAATTCAACGCCGCACCATTCAGCGTGACCCCAAAGACGGTCGCGTGTTGTGCCGGGCACGTCATCGACGATCGCGTCGCGCGTCCCGGACAAGCGGTTAAACAATGTACTTTTTCCAACGTTTGGCCGCCCAATCAGCGCCACAATCGGTTTTCTCATGCCTGCCTTCCTTACTTCCAGCCGATTAATGACACAATCCGGCTGAGATCATATTCTACCAGCATTTAAGCTTTGATTGGGGCAATCGTTTATTCCTGCCGACCTGTAGTAAAATTAGCCTGTTGATTAAATGAACAAGGAGCTTTCATGCAAAATTTTGATATCAAAAACGAATCGCTGGCCGAGGGCGGGCGCAGACGGATTGATTGGGCAGCACGGGAAATGCCCGTCCTGACACAGATCAAAGAACGTTTCCTCAAAGAAAAACCGTTCAAGGGCATTCGAATGTCCGCATGTCTGCATGTCACCACCGAAACCGCGAACCTGATGCGCACACTGCAGGCTGGCGGGGCCGAGATCGTTCTGGTCGCCTCCAATCCGCTCTCCACGCAGGATGACGTTGCCGCCTCGCTGGTGGTCCATGAAGAGATCCCGGTGCACGCCATTAAAGGCGAGGACAATGCGACCTATTACAAGCACATCGAAGCTGCGTTAGCGCACAAACCTCACATCACCATGGACGACGGCGCCGATCTGGTCAGCACCATCCACAAATCTCATCGTGAACTGCTG
>CALCQT010000178.1 GCA_937894825.1 uncultured Anaerolineaceae bacterium | reverse complement strand
ATGGAGCGAGAATCGCTGAATCTCCGTGATCATTCCCTTCATTTTTTTCCACTCCTGGCTAAGTTATCCAAATTTTTGGTGAATTGATCGCTTCCATGTTTTACGCGCACGGAACTGCCGGGCAATGATTCATCTTAGGAAACCTTTATCGCAAAAGCATGTGCTGAACTTCAAGAGGAATGATGAAAACGCCCGTGCAAAGCATTATAGCGCGGGCGTCATTTTGTTTTTGCGGTTTTATTCGATTTTTTTTGCTTTTTTTGGGGTTTGTTCGTTCAAAAATTTTTGGTCTGACTAGCAATTTCATACAGTTTTCGGACAGATTTCATCACATCTGCCCAGCGTGCACCAGAGGCATACGTAAACTTGTCCTGATAATTCTTCCATAAAACAGCTATTTCCGGGCTGATATCAACCTCGTCCAGAATTAATGGGGCGTCCCTGAGCACAACCACCGATCCACGTTTCCGGCACGTGTTCATAAACGCATCATTTATCACGGCAGGATTGGTCCCGCCAGGTTGAATCGTCATAAGCGCATAGATGTCATAAAAATCCCGCATGCGGGTATTCGCTGTACCACGGGTAATAAGCGTCTCCAGTTTCTCTGCAAGCAGTGTCTCCAGATTATATGTCAAAATAGATATGGTCCGGTCCTCAAACATCAGTTTAAAGATGTTGGAAATCTCACCTGGGGTGATCACATCACCGGTTGAAAAATCAATTTTCAGCGGCGTATGCATAGTGTCCAGCGTTGCATCCAGTATGATTCGAACCCCGGTATAATCGGCCTCATCCATAATTGTATCTGCGGCATTGATACTGAACGTCATGCCATCATTCACCGGAATCGAAATTATTTCTTGAACAATATGGCAGGCATTCTCTACAGACAACGGCAATTTTTTGATGGCAGCGTCCAAATCCAAGGTGGAGCGATTGTCGAGCCCAAGAATTGCGGCAACTAAAATTCCTCCTTTGAGTATCATGTGATCCCGGTATGGTGAAAGAGATAATCTTTCGAGAAATCGCTCCATAACATAGTTGCGGATGATGACCAGCGCCTTATTGCTATCGCCTTTTGACATGTTCCGTACGAGCGCCTTCAACTGTCTTGAGGTCTGTATCATTACAAAAGTACCTCCAAATACCGGCGAATAATACTCTCAACTGAAAAGAGCTTTGCATACCGCATGAGCTGCGGAATATTCTTCTTTTTATTCCGAACATAGGTTTTGATTGCCGCTTGTAAATCCTGGATTTCAACATTTTTGCGGCTGCGAACCAGATCGCAGATCGTCCGTTCCGAATTATAAACCCTGACTGTATGGCCTGCGGGAGACAATGTTTCAGTGATTCCTATCTCGAATAGAGACTCCTTAATTTTATAGACCTTGATTCCTTCTTTTGTCAGTCCCGTCGCATTCGTCCCCGCTTTTAACGTAACCGCATATTGAGCCGGTTCGCGGTCAGCAAGGTTCAGCAGGTAGGATGCTGTCTCGTGAGAGAACACTGCCGCCGGATATCGCACCTGGATAACATACATCCCGTCATCCCAGGCATCCGGAGACATGTAAAGTCCATGAGCAACACGCTCCAATTCTCTGTCGCGCACATATTCGCCAATATAACTCCCGGAGACGCCAGCCATAACAGCATCAGCTGTCTTCAAAAAGCCATTATTTTTTTTCACCAGAGCGTCCAGCATTTTATATTTTCTCATGCCATTATCTTACTTTCACGCTCTTATTATATATCAAAAGAGCATAAAAGTAAGGTGAATTTCAAAATTCCTTTATTCTACTGCGGTATTTAGTCCCACCAACAGGTATTTTTTGTTAATTCCATTTGTGGTCACAAATCCCGCCGCTCGTAGAACCGGACGGACAGCGCCCACGAGATTCCCAGCGACAGAAGGCTTACTGCGACCAAAACTACAACCGGCAGGAGCGGATTGGTTTCCAAAAAATGTTCAATCGCGCGCTCATTAATGGACCAGCCGAATGTTTTTATCAATGTCGGCAGCATGCCGATGATCACAAAGACCAGTACAAATGGCACATACGAATACGCTTTGGCCCGGGCATAGCCAAGCCGGAAAAACGCCGGAAATTGAAAGGCCGCCATGATTGAAGCAACCGCTGTCAGGGTGCTTATCGTAAGCATTAATTCTGGAAACAAAATATCTGTCGCAATGAATTGGTTGATCAGCCAACCTCCCAACAAAACAAGCCCGGCACCAATCAGCTCAAGACAAATCACAAACAGGTAGCGTCCCGTCACAACGTCACGACGGGTTATCGGCAGTGTCCCATAAAGCGTATCCATGCCATATTTGTCACCGATAGAAAATGGATAGGACATCATAATAACCAATCCCATCATCAGCATACTGGATAAGATAGAAACAGATCTATTGATGACAAAACCCAGGATGAAACCCAAACCAAGCAGCCGATACAGCGCTTGCCGGTAAGGTTTGACCGTATAAAAATCCAGCCGCAGACATTGAAGGATCCTATTCATATTTGCCCTTCCCTAAATTAAAACGCAGCACAATTTCGTCCAGATTGCCCGGTTCTGTCAGAACCGATGCCGGCATCCCGCCCAGATCAGCACTTTCAAGCAGTCCTTCAAACCCGACCGAATGCTCCTGATACCCGATGATGCGCTGTTTTTGTTCGGCAGTCAGAATGCCGAGCGGTCCTCTCACCACCGCGTATTTTTCCAGTAGATTGTCTTTTATATCCGAATAGACAATTTCGCCATCCTGAATGAACGTGATATAGTCGGCAATTTTTTCCAGATCTGACGTGATATGGGTCGAAAACAGGATGCCCTTGCGCTCATCCGCGATAAACGTCTGCAGGATCTCCATCAGCTCATTGCGCGCCACCGCGTCCAATCCGCTGGTCGGCTCGTCCAGAATCAGCAATTCAGCCTGATGTGAAAGCGCGACCGCAATCATCAGCTTCAGCTTCATCCCGCGTGAAAGTTCCTTCACTTTTTTCTGCGGATCCAGCTCGAATTCCTCCAGGTGTGTGGCATATTGGGCTGAATCCCACTGGGCATAAAACGGCCTGAGTGCCCCTTCCACATCGCGCAGCGTCCATTCATCCACATAGAAAGCCTGATCCATCACCACACCGATGCGCTGTTTGATATCCTGTTCCGACAGCGCATGATCCTGCCCGAAGACGCGGATGGCGCCGCTGTCCTTTTTCAGCATATTCAGGATCAGCTTAATCGTGGTGGTTTTGCCGGCGCCGTTGCGGCCGATGAAACCCATGATGAACCCCTCCGGCAGCGCAAAAGAGACATTTTTTAAGGCAAATTTGGGAAAAGTTTTGCTGACGCCGTTCAGTTCCAGAATATTACTCAAAATCGTCCTCCTTGATCAGAAGTTTGAACATTTCCAACAGGTCCGTTTCGGAAAGTTTTGCCACGCGCGCCGCGCCGATGGCGGCTTGCAGCGCTTCTTCCACCTCGCGCAATTTGTGTTCGCGCAGCCAATCCGGATTTTTAGACTGCACATAGCAGCCTTTCCCCTGAACATTGACGACAAAACCTTCCTGTTCCAGATCGGTGTACGCGCGCATCGTGGTGATAACGCTGATCTTCAGGTCTTTGGCCAGTTGCCGGATGGATGGCAGCTGATCGCCGTCGTTCAGTTCGCCGCTAAAGATGGCATCCTTGATTTGGTTTTTGATCTGTTCATAGATCGGGACGCCGGCTGTGTTCGAGAGTATGATGTTCAAAGTCCTCCTCATCGCCTACTGTATATAATAACTATTAACAGTATATACACAATAGCGGATTTGTCAAGGCGAATGTGACAGGAAACATGAAATTTGCGGAACCGCTTGATTTAATGAAACAGGAAAAACGTTTGATTGGCCGCAAATGTTACGACCATCTCGGTGGAAAACTGGGCGCCGTGTTGTTTGAGTTTCTGGTTATAAACGAATGGATCCGCCTGGATGATGGAAAAAGTACAGTATATGTCCTTACGGCAAAAGGCGAGAAAGAATTAAATTCAATCGGGTTTAAAATTGAGGAGTAAGAGAAAATTTTTCCGAAGGCAATACCGAGATAGCGAAAGCACCAACGCAAGGCGGAAAACATGATGAGAAAAAATAATGAGACTACATCCAATAATGCCGCGATCATCAAATCGGTCGCCGGAATGGCTGCGGTCGCCCTGATTCTGTTCGTCAGCGCAGGTACCATCCGTTACTGGCAGGGCGTCCTGTATCTGGCCTTAACGATTATTATGACCGGGATCCTATACATCAGCGCAGCCGGCAATCCGGAGCTGATCCGGGAACGGTTCAATCCCGGCCCGGGCATCAAGCCCTGGGACCGAATTTACTGGCGGCTTTCGCTGGTCCTGTATTTTGCCACCATGGTCGTTTCCGCGCTGGATGCCGGCCGCTTCCAACTCTCCTCGGCATT
>CALCQT010000177.1 GCA_937894825.1 uncultured Anaerolineaceae bacterium | reverse complement strand
ACACTCTTTCCCTACACGACGCTCTTCCGATCTATTTTCACAAAGGTCTTTGCCATCCGCGGCGCAGATCTCCGCCACGGGGCGGATTCCGAAGCGATTCAGCAGCGTGCGCAGACGCTGCAGCGATCCCTGCCGGGTCAGCCCCATCAGCGCAATCTGCCGTTGTCCGGTGCAGGTATAGGCCAGGCTCACCTGGTCCACCCCGGCGCCATCCAATGTTGCGGGGATGACGAAATCGCCGTTGCGGTCCAGGAATTTCCGCTTGATGGCCAACTCCAATTTCCGCATCGCTTCCATCGCGCCGGCGTATTCCGACTCACCGGGTTCGCTGCCGGTTGTCGCGGCGGAGGCAGCCCCGGTGAAGACATAGTCGCGTCCGTTGAAATCAAACAGGCAGACCCGGGTATTGACCGTCCCGACGTCAATATGAATCACTGTCCTGGCAGGTTCCGCTGTTTGCATCATCTCATTTTATCCATTGAAATAAAGTCAGACCGGTGTTCATCAATTTTGACAATTGGTTCACCAGGATGATTGCGGAGGCGATAAAAGTTCCCGCAAAGATGGATCCAAGCGCGATCCCGATAAAAATCTCTCCCAGCGCGGAGAAAAATCCGCCTCCGGCCGGCTGTTCTTTCTTTTTGATCTGGTAATGCCGCATCGAAAACAGTGAAGTGACGGTACCGATCAGAATGATCCCGCTTTCGATCCAGCGCTGGGTTTGTCCGGCTGAATTTTCCGCCGGTTGGAAATTGCCGAGCAATCCTCGGTAGAGCCCGACGATGGTTCCGTCTGCGATTCCTGCGATTGTCACGGCGGTCATGATGCAAAGCAACGCCGCCAGCACCAGATTGCCGCCTGCTGCTGTTGACGCCGACGTGTTGGCAAGAAATACTTTTGTGAAGAGGAATAGCGCTCCCGCCAGCACTGCCAGCAGAATCAATTTGCTCTCCCAGCTTTCGCCGGGGTCCAACAAAGGTTCCAGAAAGCGCGGCAGGAAGACTTTTTTGATGATCAGGATGCAGACATAAGCGGAAAGAACGCCGGACAAAATGGACGCGCTGAAACGAAAGAGTCCATTATCCCCCAGGATCAGACTGAATACGCACAGGGAGATCAAAAAACCACCCAAAAGCGTTAAAAAGTCGGCAGTTGGGATCATTTTTCGTCTCCTTGCTCTTTTTTAAATCGGGAATCGGAGGGGGCCTCATTCTGGAATGAAGCGGAGGCCGCTCCGGACGCTTTGCCGGAAGCAGTCGGATGGCTGGCGCCCGAGATGGTTTTTTCCGCGGCTGCTTCAAGACTGCCGGTGAAAAAGATCAGCAGCGCAAACAGGCACAGGAACCAGACGCCAAACAACTTTCGATTTTCATATGAATCGGAAAAGTCGTTTCCCGTGAAAACGGATTTTTCGACGGTTCCGCTGATCAGGCTGTCGATGCCCCCTGCATCGATGCCGCCCGCATCGATATCACCGGCGTCCAGATAAGGCCTCAGCAATGGGCTCATTTGTGCCGAAGCGATGATGTTGACCGGCGCGGAAATACCGGACAGCGAGAGCTGTTCGATCCAGAGCTGCAGCGATTCAAAATTAGAAGAAACAATAAATATTTTATCCATGCGGACTGTTTCGGATTGAAGGAGCCACTGGATCGCAGCGGCCGTTCCGGGCAGGTATCCGATATTTTCAATTGGCGTCGCTGAAAAATCACGCAACAGCTTTTGCGCGTTGATCTCGGCCAGCGGAGATGTGGTCACAAAATGGATCCCGGCTTCCTGAGCGGCGATTTTTTCCACCAGCGCCTGAGAGGGAGCCAAAAGCTCGTTCCCATAGCCGGGCGGGTAGTCCAGGATCAGCAGCGCCTGATCACCGGAATTAAGCCCGGTGATTTGATCGCTGAAAGCGGTCAGTCCCGGCAGACGCTCTGAATTGACCGGATTCAAGCGGATGAAATCCGTCACGCCGGTCGCCAGCAGCGTAATGATGCCGGCCAATGCGATCAGCGCCAGTACGGCCTGCAGCAGTTTGCCGGTCTTGCGTCCGGCCGGCTGCTCCAATGGGGAGATTTGGCTTTCGAGCCGGAACAGTTTTTGCAGAACAGCCAGGATCATGCGCTGTTGATAGTTATTCGTTTCATGATCCGGCAGGATCTGACTGCGGGAGAAAGTTTTATATTCCGCTTCAGGATGACTGTAGGGAATGGACATGTCGCCGGTTTCAAATAAATTCCAGGGTATCGTGTCCAGATCCCGTTCATTTTTGTCTGTCACAATGCCTGGCGTGATGCTGACTTCCGTTTCGCTCTCCGGCTCAGTTTCCGGTATGGAAGGCGTCACCTCCGCGGGGATTTCGTCCGGTATTTCGCCGGATATCCCGGTTTCGGGCGCTTCACTCGCTGCGGCATCTGTTTCTTCTGCGTTTTCAGGGAAGACCGGTTTGGTTGTGTCGTCTGTTTCAATCGCTTCCGCTTCCATGGCAGGCTGATCCGGATTTTCGTTTTCAGCCGGTTCCGGGCCTTTCAGCGTCGCCAAAAATTCGCTCACCAAGTTCGGCTCGGCGGGTTCGATCAGGTCGTCGGACTCGGGCAGTGCTGTTTCTTCCGGTTCCGCTTCGTCGCGGGTTGGAATGGATTCAGGCTCGTCTCGCTCTATGCTCGGAAATTGCTCTGTGCTTTCATTTGCCGGTGGCTGTGCGGAAACGGAAACATTGGCGGGCTGATTTTCACTTTCAGCGGGCTCCTCCACTCTTTTTTCCGCCGTTGTGATCGCGGCGGCAGTCGGCTCCGGTTGCTTGTCAGGCAAGTCCGCGGCGGATGCCGGCTCATCATCGGCAGTCGGCTCGATGGAGGGGGGGGCTATATCATTGATCGGGTTGACATTTTCAAGCCCGTCCGAAGCATTTTCCGGTTCATCGTCGCTGACGTCGGGGCTGGGTCCGGGTGTCTGCGTGGCAGCCTGGAGCGGTACGTCGTCCAGTTTCGCCGCCGGTCGAAAATAGGTGAAATCGGCATATTTCTCATCATCCTCAGCGTCGTCGGATGGGACCTCAGCATTCTCCGGGATCTCCAGCGGTACGTCCGACAATTCCTGAATGGATTGTCTTCTCGGCGGGAGTAAGTCTTCAATTTTTTCGTTACCGGAGAGATCATCTTTCCGGACACTTTTGGGACCCGCTCCCGTTTCCTTCCCGAAAATCACGTCGGCAAAACTCTCGAACTCCATCTTGCCCTGATTCTTTTTGTTTCGCTGCATGATGTCGCTCAGCCATTTGGGAATCGAGGCGTCCTGATCGGACAGCGCCTCCTGCGCAGCGGGATCCGGCAGGTTTGCGGCCGGCGGGTTTGTCTCATCGTCAGGCAGAATGTCTTTCGGCAGGCGGTCAAATGTCACACCGCATACCCGGCAGGATTCGGCGTCTTCGCTATTAACGGAATTACAAACGGGGCAGCGGATCTCTTTCATTTTTCCCCTTCACGAAACGGGTGCTCTCCGAGGAATA
>CALCQT010000176.1 GCA_937894825.1 uncultured Anaerolineaceae bacterium | reverse complement strand
ATGCAGCGTATCGATTTTCGGCAAAAGTTCCAGAAAAAACTGGGTCGGGACCGTTTCAACGCCGCTGCTGAAACCGGAAAACGGGCTCATCCGTAATACCCTCGATCAGATTGCCGTGCGGCATTTTCAAAACGGGCCAACTTTTTCAGGAAGACCAGGTCAATTTCGCCCACCGGACCGCTGCGGTGTTTCGCCACAATCAACTTCATCGCCCCATCCAACGCCGGGTTGCCATCCGAGTCCGTGTTGGGATTATGCAGAAACATCACAATGTCGGCATCCTGCTCCAATGAACCCGATTCACGCAGATCGGAAAGCATCGGAATTTTGTCCGACCGCTGTTCAACACCACGGGAAAGCTGCGCGGCGGTCAAAACGGGGACATTGAGTTCACGCGCCAGGATCTTCAGGTTTCGCGAAATATAGGACACTTCCTGCACCCGATTCTCACGGCCCAAATCACCGCTCATGAGCTGAAGATAATCCACAATAATCAAATCCAGATGATGTTCCAGGTCGAGCCGGCGGCATTTCGCCAGCAGCTGCATCGGCGTAATCGCCGGCGTATCATCCAGAAAAACCTTGGTGCTGCCCAACACATCAATCGCCTCAACGAAAATAGGCAGTTCTTCATCCGCCAATTTCCCGCTGCGCAGTTTTTGGCTGTTAATACCGGTCTGTTGCGAAATCAAACGCTGCACCAATTGCTCATTGGACATTTCAAGCGAAAACATGGCCACATGTTTCCGGTAAAGCAGCGCGGCGTTTTTTAAGACCGAAAGCAAAAAACCGGTCTTCCCCATACCCGGGCGTCCGGCCACAATGATCAGATCGGATTTTTGGAATCCTCCGAGCAAGCGGTCCAGATCCGTGAAACCGGTCGGCAGCCCGACCAATTCTTCATCCTGCTGGTACAGCTCTTTGACATTATCAAAAATATTGCTTAGAACAGTGTTGATCGGTTTAACTTCCTTCCGATCCTGATGCTCACTGATATTGAAAATGGCTTTTTCAGATTGAGACAGAACTTCTTCCAGCTTCTTTTTTTCGTCAAAAGCCAGTTCGGAAAGCTGTCCTGCAGCCTCCAGCAGTTTGCGGCGGGTGCTCTTTTCCAAAATGATCTGGGCATAAGACTCCGCGTGCATCGAGAAAGGCGTCTTGCTGACCAGGGAATACAGATAGAGGAAACCGCCGGCTTCCGTCAGCCGGCCTTTTTTCTCCAGCTCGTCCGAAACGGTACGCACATCAATATCGCGGCCCTGGTCAATCAGAGTGGTGTAGGCCTGCCAAATCCATTGATGCCGGTGAATATAAAAATCATCCGCTGAGACGATTTGCATGACATCAAAATATTTCTCAGGATTGATCAGTACCGCACCCAGAACGGCTTCTTCAGCTTCGCGGCTATGCGGAACTACCCGGATATCCGTCTCAGAATATTCAGGAGTAAAAGTTTCAGGCGGAAAATGATCTTCGAATTCCATCGCGCCTGCGCTCAAAACGGCAATTGATCATCTTTCGGCTCATCGGTGTCGCTATCATCATCATTTTCCGAGCCGCCGAGATCAATATTCCGCAGGAAATCATCAAAAACCGACAGGTTCTCATCCTGTATCCTGACTTGAATCATATGGTTCCTCAGGTTCAACCGGTTTGAACACGTCATCCAGAACCGATTGGCTTAGCCGAATATCTTTTTCTTCCCGGATGCCCGCCGTGACCAGCACATCCATGTCCACCAGGATCGGGACCCTGCAGCGGATCGCCAGTGAAATGGCATCTGACGGACGGCAATCCACCTGAAATTCCTGTTCATTGACTTCAAGCACCAGATTAGAATAAAATGTGTCGGCCTGAATTTTCGAAAGTTCCACCCGTTTTAGTTTTGCGTTTAACGCTTCGATAACACTGCGCAGCAAATCATGTGTTTGCGGCCGGCTGACCTCAATTTGCTGCAGCGCCACCACGATCGATTCAGCCTCAAAAGTCCCGATCCAGATCGGGAGATAAATTTCATCATTCAAATCTTTCAGCACAATTACCCGCTGCTGGCTGGTAAGACTGACTCGTATGCTGTCCACAACAACTTCAAGGTACTCCGACATATTTATTTCCTCTGCAGAACAGGGATTCGACCCTGATAATCTTTCCGTGATAAAATTGCTCGCTTCTTACGATTTTTTTTCGAATGCGGCCAATCGCTGATACATTCTTTCGCTTCATTATACTCGAATCGCAACGCCCTCCGCCGAAGGACAGTTCCAAAATTTATACATTGGATTTCAAAGAAAAAGGAAAAATTTGGTCTGCTCGTTTTACCCAAAACGCAAAAACCACTATGCAAAAAGTTCATCTTCTGCCTTTCATTTTTTCGTTCCGGTTCCATTTTCGGCAAAAGCGGTATAATATGTCCATCTGGTCAGACGAGAATATCCGGACACGCCTGCAAGATTCGCAGAGATTGGCAAATCAATACACCCCGGCGAGCTGTTATC
>CALCQT010000175.1 GCA_937894825.1 uncultured Anaerolineaceae bacterium | reverse complement strand
AAAATGACGGCTGGAAGCATATCGAATATTTCACAGATTCCTTCGCCGTGGACCCGAAAAACCCACGCGTCGAAGTCGTAATCGAAGACTATGAAGGAGGAAAACAAAATGGCAGTAAAAGCAAAGATTAAGGACCTGGCTATCGGATCAGAGTTTAACGCGGGGCCGACTACGCTCCGGATATTAGATCATTTCACCGACGGGACGACACTTGTTATCACGTCAGAATCAATCGGCGACAGACCTTTCAGCGTGTTCCCGTTCTTATATGAGCGTTCGGAAGGATTCAATCTGAACGACTGGCGCACAAGCACCATTCGAAAAGACCTGAACGAAAACTTCCTGTCAGCATTGATGGCCGCCGGCAAGATCGACACAAACAGGATCGTAACCACGGAATGGGACCTTTCGGATCACAAGGGCGGCGCCGGTTATGGGACAAGCCAGGATAAGATCGGCCTTCTGTCCCAGAAGCAATTTGAAAAGTACGCCGAACAGGACCTTCTTGAACTTGACGACTGGTGGTGGCTGATAACCCCGTACGCCGGCTATTCGTACCGCGCGCGGTCTGTCGACACGGACGGCACGCTCGACCACAACAGCGCGTACGTTGGCGGCCTTGGCGTTCGGCCGGCTTTCCGTCTGGAATCTGGAATCGAAATCGTCCTGGAAGAAGACGAAGTCAATCTTTCCGATTCGGCACTTCTTGAAGGCTTCACAACCAGACAGCTTGTTGAAGAACTGTTCAGACGCGCGGATCGAAACGAATCGCTTTTAGACCAGGGGGGCGAAGACAATGAAGACGACGACTTTTAACTTAAAGGCGGCCGTCGAAGAAAGGATCGGGGCTGAAATATGCCCCGCCTTCTTTCAAAAGGCCGAGCAATACGCCAGGCGAAAACTGAATTTTATAAACGAACGGGCCGGCCGTGAATACGGCGAAGACGGCTACGGCGACGAATACCTGGCCATTCTGACCGAAGAAGCAATCGGACAATTAGCATTTTCAGAATATACGCACATTCGGTCAATGGAAATTATGGCCGCCAGGGCCGCCCAGGAAGGCGGTGAATGCGTTTGATACCTTTCCCGGATAAGAAATACAACGTAATTTACGCAGACCCGCCCTGGCAATACAAATTATTCAATGGCACAGGAAACGGA
>CALCQT010000174.1 GCA_937894825.1 uncultured Anaerolineaceae bacterium | reverse complement strand
GATTTTTCATTGTGTTCTCCTTTGTCCCCGTTTATTCCCGGATGTTTATTGTGACTGCGCGCTCAGGGTTGCAGTCGTAGGCCGGGTCACCGCGTTCCGGAATTGCATAAGAATTATCAGTCGGCAGGGGCAGATAACAGGGCGTCAGCGTCAGCGTTTGCGTCTGTTCAAGGGACTGGATAACTTCGGGCTCAAGAATTTTGGTTTTGAAACCGCGGTAAGGATAATCAATGGCGGTCAAATTGATCGGAATACCTTCGTCAGTAAGCGCTTCCACGTACCGAACTCCTTCTGAATAAGCGACATCTCGGTCAAAGTCTTCTCGCATTTTTCCTGTGAACAGGATGAGTTGCATCGGGTTGAAACGAAGACGATGAAACTCATATGTCTTGCCGTTGATCTCGAAGGAATGATCCAGTTGGAACGTTTTCGTATGAGCGGCCAGTTTGGCGCCATCCGTTTCAAATTTGAATTCCAATACCTCATCTTCATAATAAGTCTGCAACTGTTCGATCCCGTTCTCGTCATTGTATAACCAGCCGATTTCAATTTGTAAGACACGGACACGAACCTGAATTGGGTCGGACGGGGAGATATAACCATCATGACGCATTAATGGGATTGCCGCCGCGTCCAGCGCCACCAGCGGTTCATCCTTTCCTTCGTTCAGAAGGTACAGTTTCGGCCCGCCACCGCCGCTGCCGCCGCTCATTACTTCGAATGAATCCGGCGGGTAGGGCAGCAAAGGGCCGATATCGATCATCGCAATCAGTTGCACATTATAAAGTTCCTGCGGGAAGTCCCCGCTGATAAAGAATGACACCGCCAGTTCATCTTCTGTGACCAATACCTTGTCCAACAGCACGCTGATGCCATTCTTTGTCGTCTTCAGGATACGCACTGGCTTGTTATTTGGATTGATTGAATCAATAATGTCTGTGCTGTATTCCGCTTCGAAGTTCTGCAGGAAGGTCTCTCGTTCGCTTTCACTTTCGGCGGATGCGGCCGCCGGGAGCGCCAGCCCCGCGGCCAGCAGCAGGAATGCGATCATCTGCATAAATCGATTTTTCATTGTGTTCTCCTTTGTCCCCGTTTATTCCCGGATGTTTATTGTGACAGCTCGCTCAGGATCGCAGTCGTAGGCCGGGTCGCCGTTTTCCGGGATGAAGAAAGAATCAATCTCTTCTTCCGGCGGCCGGGGCAGGTAGCAGGGCGTCAGTGTCAGTGTCTTGGTCTGTTCCAGCGAACGGATGGTTTCGGGCGTGAGGATCATTTTTGTGTATCCATCAAACGGGAGCATCGAATCAGACCGTCCCAGGTTGATCCGGGTTCCATCGTCAGTCACCGCTTCCACATAGAGGACGCCTAAGGTGAAATACTGCTTATTTGCCTTTTGTACATATTCCCATGACAGGCTGGTGAACAGGATAAGCTGCATCGGGTTGAAGCGCAGCTCATGAAATTCATAAGTCTGACCGTCGATTTCAAAGGCATGATCCAGTTGAATCGTCCTGGTCTGCGCAGCCAACTCCGCGCCGTCAGTTTCAAATTCGAATTCCAGCGGTTCATCTTCGAAATAGCACTGTGACTGAGGCGCCATTTCTGGATCTGTATCCGTATCTTCCCAGCAGACGCTGATTTCTGAGACGTGGACACGGACCTGGATCGGATCCGAGGGCGAGATATACCCGTTATAACGCATTAATAAGACCCATCTTGTCTCCAGCGCTACTGCCGGATTTTCGTGCAAAAGGCGCAGCGTCGGCCATGCCCCGCCGCCTATTGCGCGGCGCACCGGCTCGAATGAGTCCGGCGGGTAGGGCAGCAGCGGGCCGGCGTCGATGTCCGCGCTCAGTTCCACTCCGGTCAGATGCTGCGGAAAGTCGCCGCTGATCAGAAATGACAGCGCCATATCCGTCTCCCTGACCAGCACCCGGTCCAGCATCACGCTGATGCCGCTTTTCGTGGTTTTCAGGATGTGCAGCGGCTTGCTGTAAGGATTGGTTGAGTCGATGACCCAGCCAAGCTCAGGCGGATATACTGCTTCAAAATTCTGCAGAAAAGGTTCATTGGAACGCTCGGCTGACGCGGCGGCCGGGGCAGGCCCGATCGCTGCGAGGGTCAGCAAAACTGCGATGATCAGGGCGATTTGATTTTTCATGATGGTATCCTTCTGTTCTCGACTCATGCCCGAATGTTCACTGTCACGGCGTGCTCGGGGCTGCAATCGTAAACCGGTTCCTCCCAGAGCAGGTGCGTATTGGGGTCTTCGCTGGTTGAGCGGCCGGGTGAATAGCAAGGCGTTAGAGTCAGCGTTTTTGTCTGTTCCAGCGTATGAATGATTTCCGGATCAAGGATCTTGGTTCTGAACCCGTAGTAAGGACAATCCGCCTCTTCGACGGCATTCAGCCTGATTTCAGTCCCATTGTCCGCTGTCGCGATCACAAAACGCACGCCTTCTGTATTTTCCCAACTGAAATCGGAACTCATTTCACCGGTGAACAGGATAAGCTGCATCGGGTTGAAGCGGAGCTGGTGAAACTCATAGGTCTTCCCGTCAATTTCGAATGTGTGATCCAGCGGGATGGTTTGGGTCTGTGCGGCCAGTTCGGCGCCGTCCGTCTCGAATTCGAACACCAACGGTTCTTCATCATAATAATATTGAATCCATGTGGTTCCATAAGCGTCCGTATCCCCTTCCCAGCCGACATGGATTTCCTTGACACGAATTTTGACCTGAATCGGGTCGGATGGAGAGACATAGCCGTCATAAGTCATTAATCGCACTGTTTTGACGTCGAGTATTGCCAGTGGGTTATCGTTCACGAGACGCAGGTTGGGTCCGCCGCCGCCCATGAGACCCTTGCGAGGAGAGAATGCAAAGGTATCCGGCGGGTAGGGCAGCAGCGGCCCCACATCGATATCGGCAAACAACTGCACATCAATGAGATCCTGCGGAAAGTCGCCGCTGATCAGGAACGACACTGCCAGCTCATCTTCCGTGACCAGCACCCGGTCCAGCAGCACGTTGATGCCACTTTCGGTCGTTTTCAGGATACGCAGCGGCTTGCTGTATGGATTTGCAGAGTCGATTGCGCCTTGGTACAACCCCTTCTCCCAGGCGTATACGCCTTCGAAGTTACGGAGAAAGTCCTCGTTTGTCGTCTCGGCGGACGCGGTTCCGGGAATCAGTCCCAGCGCCGTCATCGTCAGCAGAAGTGTAATTATCAAAATCGTTCGCTGTTTCATTAGTGTTGTCCTTTTCCTTCTTCTTCAATCCCGAATATTTAATGTGACTGCCCATTCGGAGCTGCAATCAAAGGCAGCGCTCCCTCGTCGCGGATACGAATAAGATTTTTCATCTTTGATTACCGGTTTGGGCAGATAACAGGGCGTTAACGTCAGCGTTTTGATTTGCTCCAGAGCCCGGATGATTTCGGGCTTGAGAATTTTCCTGGTGAACCCGTTGTACGGACGAAAATAGGTGTCGGAAGGATCCAGGTAAATGATGGTGCCGTCATCCGCGGCCGCCTCCACATAAGGGATCCCTGTGAGATAAGCGCCCCTCCCGGCTTCTACATATTCCCAGGCCGGGCCGGTGAACAGGATGAGCTGCATCGGGTTGAAGCGGAAGTTATGAAATTCATACGGTTGTCCGCCGATTTCAAAGGTGTGATCCAGTTGGAAGGATTTTGTCTGCGCGGCCAGTTCGGCGCCATCCGTTTCGAATTCAAATTCCAACAGTTCATCCTCAAAATATCTTTGTTCCCGAAAAGTACCGTCTGTGGCGGGATAGAGCCAGGTCACTGTGATCAGCGGGATGCGGACTCGGACCCGGATCGGATCGGTTGGCGAAATATACCCGTCGTGACGGATCAGTAAAACCGTCCTTGTGTCCAGCACAACCGGCGGTTCCCCACTATCTTCGTTTTTTTCGCTCAGAATGCGCCGGATTGGCCATCTGTCTTCAGGTTCGCCCCGTACCGCTTCGAATGAATGCGACGGATAGGGCAGCAGCGGCCCCACATCGATATCGGCAAACATCTGCACATCAATGAGATCCTGCGGAAAGTCGCCGCTGATCAGGAACGACACTGCCAGCTCATCTTCCGTGACCAGCACCCGGTCCAGCAGCACGTTGATGCCACTTTCGGTCGTTTTCAGGATACGCAGCGGCTTGCTGTATGGATTTGCAGAGTCGATTGCGCCTTGGTACAACCCCTTCTCCCAGGCGTATACGCCTTCGAAGTTACGGAGAAAGTCCTCGTTTGTCGTCTCGGCGGACGCGGTTCCGGGAATCAGTCCCAGCGCCGTCATCGTCAGCAAAAAAAACATAATCCAATTGATTCTATTTTTCATTATGATTTTCTCCATTTGTCAAGTCGATACGAAAGCTCTCCAAGGCCAGGTTCTTTTTAATTCCCTCAACACCCGTATCCACAAAATCCAGGCTGGATACATAAGGCGTCACGCTCAAACTGTCCGCATCCTTCAGCCATTCATAAGGGTTGTCATCCCGTTCGGAGAATAAGAAGTAGCGGACCTTCACCTCGCTTGTGAACGGCTGGTCGTATTCCAGCAGACTGATCTCCGCCTCATTTCCTTGATCATCCGCGATAACGAATCCCTGCAGATTGGTGCTGCTGGAATAATAACGCTCTGTTTCGCCGCTTTCCTGATTGACCCATTCGGAGAATAGCGTCGGATTCACCCGCTCGACGGTGAGGCGCGTGCGTACCGGTGAAGTCCTCAGCTCTGTCAATGCGTAAAGGCGGCCCTTTTCCTCGAAACTGACGTTCAATGGGATCGTGTGGGTCTGGCGCTCTAACTGGGTGCCGTCCACCACGAAATCGAACTCCCAGGGCCCTTCAATATATTTACCGGCTCTGAGCCCGACGTGGTACAAACTCTGAATCGTCATATGAACGGCCAGATTTTTCTCCTGGCTGTAATCCTGTTTCGGGTATCCGATCCGAAACATGCCCTGGACCGGGATTTCGTTCTCCTGCGTTTCGGCCGGGACGATTCCTCCTCGGCGTGGTCCGTACCAGGCGTACCCCAGACTGGTTTCCTCTCCATTCAGTGTCAGAGAATCATTTTCCAGGTACAAATACGAGTTTTCTTCCGCGATCAAATCGGAGGCGATAAACATGGAGAAATAAATCTGGTCGCTCTCCACAAAGACCTGATCGATCTTGATCTCGATCCCATTGGCCGCGACCGCGGTTTGATTGACGGTTTCGATGGTACCGTTGTTCTCCTCCGAGACCTGAAAAGTGTCGCTCAGTGCGTTGCCGAATTTCTCCAGTGACAGGATGAAACTGGCCCAGGCCGTTCTTCCGGGCGGCGTGACGCTGACCAGGATGAAGAACAGCACGAGGGCGGCGGTCAGTCCGGCCCAACGCAGCCGGTGCAGGACCGCACGGGTCGCAGTTCGCGGCGCGCGAATGGCGGCGGCCTGCTCCGGCAGGATATCCTCTCCGGCTGCGATTTTCACATAAGCGGCCAGGCATTCATCGCACGCCGCCAGGTGCGCTTCAAATTCGGCTGCCCTGCCGGGGTCCAGGTCCCCATGCAGGTACAACAGCCATTCATACGTTTCAATGTGCATGGTTCCTCCATTGTTCACTGATCATTTTGCGCGCGCGGAAGATGCGCGTCTCGACCGTGCGCGGGTTGAGCTCCAGTTCCTGCGCGATTTCTTTCATGGATAATCCGCTGCCGTAATACAGCCGGATCACCGCTTGATAGATTTCTGGCAGCCCCGCGATGATCTCCTGGAGCTCTGCGAGGGATTCTTTTGCCAGCAGGAGCTCGCGCGGGGAGAGTATCGAAGCGGCCAGCGGATCAGCGGAGTCCGGGCGTTCGTGCTCCAGATTTTCCAGTGGTACGCAGATCGCGTCTTCACGGGATCTTTTCTTGCGGTCAATGCAATGGTTGATGGCGATGCGCGCGATCCAGGCCTTGAAGTTCTCGCCGCGCCGGGATGAGGCGGCCAGCATGATTTTCTGGGTGATTTCCAGATAGGCTTCCTCGGAGTCGGTCGGGTCTTTCAGGATGCCGAAGATGATTTTTTTCAGGTAATTGGCGTAAGCGCCGATCTGTTCTTCGATGGGTTCGTCCACTGTGTCCGCCTGAAGTGTATGAAGTATTTTTTCTCGGTTCAAAAATAGCTCCTCCCCTATCATTAATAGACTGTGGAAAAAGGGAAACTACGTCAAATCAAAAAAGATAGGGGAGGAAAAAGTAGAATATCTCTTTTTGGTATTCTTGTAACTTGTACTTTTGACACCTGAGACACATATGACTCAAAAAGAAAAACGTTTTTTGCTCCAAAACGCGATGAGCGCCCAGGATATCAGGGAGACCAGGATTCCGGGAACCAGCCCAAGCGGGATGTATTTCATTTCAATGGTATGGACGCCCGGCGGCGATTCAACCGCCATTAATGCGCCAAAAACTTCAAACGGCTGCGTCCTTTCTCCGTCGATCCAGATTTGCCAGTCTTTTTCATAAGGAATGGAAAAGAAGAGTACCCGATTTTCGCGCGACAGGGTATAGGTTCCACGCAGATGGGAACTGCTGATTTTTTCAAAAGCGACCGGCTCCTGTGAAAGCCTCTCATAATAATGCTCCAGGACGGACAGGTCTTCATAGCGGAAAATGGCGCCGGCGGTACTATATTCGTCATACTTGTCCCGTACTTCAAGTGTTACTTGGTCACCGGGAGAAAAACTGCCCAGCGGCAGGATACCGTTTTCAATCGTATTCGGCCAGGTTTTATAAAAAAGGCCATTCCTGGTTGTTTCATAATGGATTCTATTGCCGCTTTCCTGTGGGTTATAGGCGTAGAGCGGACCGGACTGCGTTACCGCGATGGTCCATTTGACCGGATCGTCTCCCGAAGGCGCGGTCACCTCAACCGGTGTAAACAGTTCCCCCAGGTTTCCATCTGCCAGGCAGCGGAGGATCTGTTCCTGAAGCGCGAACGGGTCCAACCTCGCCGTTTTGCAGTCACCGATGTTGTCCGGCGCGGAAAACCCGAGCGGCAGCGCCATCGGATTGCGCACAACGGTTAGCTCGTCCTCCGAGAAAACCGGCAGATAGCCGTTGGGAATTTGACCATTCTCCACAACCAGATACTTGATCCCGAGCATCATATCGATTGCGGCGGTTGTGCCCGGTGCATACCAGGTGACGTAATGGGCCTGTGGAATGCCGAGGTTTCTCAAAAAATCAAGAACTTTGGGGTTGGTGGTCGAGGAATAGTGTGTTAATCCGTTATAACTGAATTGGAGCGGATCATTAGGCCCGCGCTGGAAATTTTTCTCAAGGCGGTAAAATCCATTGTCCTCAACTTTGATTCTTTGAATACCCGTGCTGATCTGTGTGATCTGTTCGGCATATTCCTGAATTGATATGGTATCGCCATAATTCACCTGCCAGGTGCGCAACGCGTTCTGATAAAGATTCACAAAACAAAGCAAGGCGACCAGAAAAACCGCCAGCGTTTTTGAGACATTATGTCTACCGGGTTGGATGGCACGGGCATGGAGCAGCAAAAGAAAGCAGAATAAAAGGGCTAACAGCGCGTCCGTCCAAATTCCTGCGCCGCTCAGGTAGGGGAAATTGCGGCTGACGATGAACCAGGACAGCGCCGCAAAAATGAGGATGCAGACCATTGTCGCGCTGATCCGCAGCCCTTTGACGCGGCGAAAACTTTCCTGCGCGGTACCGATCGCGAGAAACCCGAAGATGAAGGCATTGCGATAATTCCACCAGACGGGCTGGTTCAGGCCATGCCACACTAAATTCAAAGCGTCGAGATAGAAGCTGAGGATCAAAACGGCAAAGAATCCGAAAGTGAGCCATTTCTTTTTCAGGGAGATTTGAACGTTCATAAAGTATAGGAGCAATAAAATGACGATCAAAATGCCGCTGAAAATGGGCGGCAGCCCATCCCTGATTTCATATTCGTTATGCGCGCCGGTGAAGAGTTTTGAAAAGATATCAAAAAAAGGAAAATTGGCGGAAAGCGACAATGCGGAGGCAGAAAAACTTTTTGGCCCATTCAGCAATTTGACAAAGGTTGGCGCGAGCAAAAACGCGGAACCGCCGGCGGCCAGCAGCGACGCCAGGCAGAATTGTTTCAGGACTGCCTTGATCGGGACAGACGGGCTGCCGGCTTCCTCGCGGCTGAGCAGGCGAAACCCCAGGAAAAGCACAGCAAAAATACATGCCATGTACCCCTGATAGAAATTGACTGTCAGGAGAGCGAAGAGGGAGAAAATATACAGCAAGGGGCGCTTCTCCTCGACAATCTTTTCGATTCCCAGCGCGATAAGCGGGAGAAAAATCGGCCCTTCTAGAAAGTGGATATTTTCCGCGTTGACCATGTTGTAAGCCATCAGTGCGTAACAGGTGGAGAAGATCAGGCTCGAAAATGATCCGTTTCGTTTTCGGGTCAGGTAGCAGCTTACCGTGAGTCCGGTCAAGCTGATCTTAATCAGGATGATCCAGGAGACGACTTTGGGCAGGTCCGTTGCGGGAAAAAGCGCGACGATAAAATTGAACGGATTGCCAATGTAAAAGGCATAGGGCGACAGCATATCTCCACCCAGGTTTTTACTGAAAGAATAGAGCAGATTATTTTTTTCTGCACCCAAGGTCCGGATATATGCCAGCATATCCGCATAGATTTGTCCCATATCCACAGCTAAAAAAGTTTTCTGCCCAAAAGGGTAGAGTCGGTCGGAGAAACAGACTGCCAAAAGCAGCGAAAGCGGAATCAGGAACGAACCAATCCGGATCCAGATATTTTTGGGCAGGATACCACTGTTGTACAACCGATGGATCAACAGCCATAGTGCGACAAGAATTCCGCCGAATGCCAGCAGAAAGACCAGTCTTGAAATCGTTCTTGTCAGCGCTGTGCTCATGGCGCCGACGGCAAAAACTTCTTCTGCGCCGGATTGGACCGCCATCACGCGCGTTTCACGCCCGTCTGAGATGGACAGGCTCCCGCCGCCATTCAGAAAGCGGAAATGGAAGACGGGAACATTGTTGTTGAAAAACGAGGTGTGTAAAGTCAGGCGTGCGTTTTCCGCGCCTGTTGTGGCGAGGCCTGCTTCGACCTGCTCCCAGCCATCGCCGATTTCGAGCTGTTTAAAACTGATATCTGCCATATGGGGATATTGGTCTGTTTCTGGTTGGGGCGTCTCCGGCTCCGCTGCCCAATAGGCCCAATCCAGAACGACTTCTGTCTCCGTGTCCAACCCGGTCAAATTGATTTCGATCTTATCAAAAAAGAAAAAAACAGGGCGGATCCGTTCGGAAAAAAGGGAAAAAATGCAAAGTCCTGAAAGCGCAAGTGACGCCAGCAGGATTTCTTTTTTTCTGACTGACGCCAAAAGAGAAGCCGGGAAAATGAAGCGGCTGATGAGAGTAACCAGCAAAAACAGCGCCAGGACCAATCCGGCTTCCTTTGGGCTCAGGGCGTTGTCTTTTCTGGTAACATATATTAATGAAAAAAAGCTGACTGAAAAGCCAAACCAGAGGAAGAAAATCCAAGCCGGAGAAAACATTTTTCGGATGGCAGGTTTGTCTGTGGTATGGTCTGAATTGTTGGACTGTAAAAACCTTTTCTTCATTTTCTGTTCGATTGTACTCGTAGGACTGGAGCACATAATTTATTGTATTTTATTCTTGTGCGATTGGCAACATCAATAATAGTGAAATTTCGCGCAGAGAAATGTTTTTGCAAGGATGGTACCTATCCAACAGGCGTTCTTTCGCCAATATCCGGTTTTCTTGTTGAAAATCAAGTCTTTTTGAGCCGGAAAAAGGAGTAAGCAGCATGCAATATGGCTTTTTGAAAACCGCGGTTTGCACGCCGGATATCCGAGTGGCTGATTGTTTATTTAATGCGGCACAGATTTCCCAACTGATGAATGAACAGGCCGCTGCCGGCGTAAAGGTGCTGGTTTTTCCGGAATTATCTCTGACGGGATATACCTGTGGGGATCTCTTTTTGCAGGATGTCCTTTTGAAATCAGCCGAGACCGCGTTGATCGCCATCCGCGAGGAAAGTGGAAATTATACGATGCTGACTATTGTCGGGCTGCCGCTGATTTATGGGGGAAAACTGTATAATTGCGCCGCGGTTTGTTATCAGGGGAAAATTTTAGGGATCGTCCCGAAAAACGAGGTTCCGAATTACGCTGAGTTTTATGAATTGCGGCATT
>CALCQT010000173.1 GCA_937894825.1 uncultured Anaerolineaceae bacterium | reverse complement strand
AAAATCCTGACTAAATATGATCCGGAAACCGGCAAACCATTGGTAGACGTCATTTTAGACGAAGCGAAACAAAAAGGTACCGGGAAATGGACAGCGCAGAACGCGTTGGACATCGGTGCGCCGACCCCAACGCTGAACAGTGGTGTCGAAGGACGTATCCTGTCCGCTTTGAAAACTGAACGGGTTGCCGCCAGCAAGATCCTGACAGGACCGGAAATCAGTTTCACCGGCGATAAGGAACAATTCATTCAGGCCGTCGAAAACACACTGTATTGCGCCAAGATCGCTTCTTATGCGCAGGGTCTGGGTTTATTGAAAATCGCCAGCCAGGAATATGACTACAATCTCAATCTCGGCGAGATTGCAAAAATCTGGCGGGCAGGCTGCATCATCCGGGCCGATTTCCTGAATGACATCACGAACGCTTATGAGAAAAACCCGGCCCTGCAAAACCTGATGCTGGACGACTTTTTCCGTGAAGCCATCGAATCCCGTCAGGCGGACTGGCGTAACGTCGTCAAGACCGCCATTGACCTGGGCATCCCCATGCTGGCCACCAGCGCTTCGCTGGCTTATTATGACAGCTATCGCAGCGCCGTGCTGCCGGCCAACCTGACCCAAGCCCAGCGGGACTTCTTTGGCGCGCATACCTACCGGCGGGTGGACAAAGAAGGGGTCTTCCACACCAATTGGGAGGAGTAAAATGAAAAAGAATGTTATTGTTTCACAATCCGGCGGACCGACACCCGTTATCAACAGCACGCTGCGCGGGATCGCTGAAACCTGCCGCAGCATGCCGGACAAGTTCGGCGAGGTTTATGCCGGATTTCACGGGATCGAAGGCGTGTTGAAAGAGGAGTTGATCAATCTCAGCGCACAGCACGAGGATGAAATTGCTTATCTCAGCACGACCCCGGCAGCGGGTGGCATCGGCACCTGCCGTTATAAACTCCGCTCCAATCAGGCCGAGGATTTTGACCGCGTGATTGATGTTTTCAAAGCGCATGATATCGGCTACTTTTTCTATATCGGCGGG
>CALCQT010000172.1 GCA_937894825.1 uncultured Anaerolineaceae bacterium | reverse complement strand
GCGCAGGCCGAAAATTGCCAGGAACAGGAGCCCCGCCAGTCCAATATAGGAATCGAACTCCCACCAGCCCAATGTCGCGCCGGTCACCTGTGAGTCCAGCGACTCGGCGGGCGGGATGATCCGGATCAGTGCTTTCACCAGTTGCAGCGGGGTACGGAAACCGCCCAGGAACTCGTCGTCAAAGGCCCCCATTTGCAGCGCGGGTGGAATAATCCGAACCGCGGACAACAGACAGGCAAAGATACCGGCTTTCAGGATTGGCAGGAGTGTCCGCAGCCGGGTTAAAGCCAGAATAGCCAGAAAGATGACCAACCAGACAAACTGATGAAAGGATCCCTGAAGGAAAATCGCAAACAGCAGGAAAGCCATTGAACCCGCCCAGCGCCAACTTCGCTCTCCGTGAAGTAACTGGAAGACGAGCAGGATGAACCAGGGGAAGAGAAAATAACCGCCCCAGGTGATGTGTCCGACGGCGTAATGCGAGAGGATGTGGCCGTTGAAGTTGAACAGAAAGAAGATCCAGGTAAAACTGTACAGGGAAAGTCCGAAGCGGTTTTTCAGCGCCAGGAGTCCGCAGAAGCCGGCGGCGAACAGCAGCCAGGTGTGGATCAGAATGAAATCACCCACGCTGAGCCATTTCAGCAGCAGAATTTGCGGGCTGAGAATCACGTCGGGCAGCGCCATGAAACGGTCGGTCACACCGCGCAGCGCGGAGGCGTCCGGCATGTGGAGCGGAAGCTGCGCGGTGGTGACGGCGTCTTTCAGGAACGCGATGCGCGGGGCGTTGACTTCCGCCCAGTCGTGAAAATCGAATGGAATGGTGCCGAAATTCAGGAAGTAGCCCCACAGGATCAGTCCCAGCAGGAAAAGACCACCGAGCCATACCCAGCTCAGGATCGGGGATGCTTCTTCCCGTTCCGGATCAATGATTGCAGTGAGGATTTTTTTCATAAGTGCTCCCTTTATTGCGTCAACTGCCCGACGCAGCATTTTTACCCGACGTAGATTGGTCAAACCTTGGCCCAAAATCTATCTTAATCATAAACGACTTTCGCAAACAACCACAGAAAATCCGTTTGCCGGACGCGCAAAATTTTGAAAACAGGCTTTGTGATTCAAAGAAAAAATCTCTTTTTTATGCCTGTCATGGTGATTCGTGTATACCTTGCCCCGGGCAAAGGCTGTATAATTCTGTGCGGGAGAGAGAAACCATGACTGAAATCCATTTTTATCGCGGATTGCGAACCATCGGCGGGACGGTGATCGAAATTGCCACGGATTCCGCACGCTGCCTGTTTGATTTTGGTTCAGCCGGTCTTGATGCCTGGCAGCGGCCGGTGAATCCCCGACCGGACAAGCGGGTTTATGACGCGCTGCGCACCGGTGCATTGCCGGCGATTGACGGGATTTACGATCACACGGATCTGTGTGATCTGCCGCTGGATCCTTATGACGAAGATGCGAAACGGCCGGTTTTCTTCCTGATCTCCCATGTCCATATCGACCATATCGGATCGCTTGACTATCTGGACGAGTCCATCCCCGTATATATGACCCGCAAGAGCCTGCGGATTTATCAAACCTTATGCGAGCTGGGAGATTTTGAATACCGCCCGCACCGCAACTGCGTCGCGCTGGATGATGGCGATTGGGTGACGGTGGGTGATATCCGCTTCCGGGCATTGCCGGTGGATCATGACATCCCGGGCGCCTGCGGTTTTGAGATCGTCACACCGGACGGCAGAATCGCTTATACCGGCGATTTTCGCCTGCATGGCTTTGATCGGGCTGACAGCCTGGATTTTGTCAGGGCTGTGCAGGGGGCGGATCTTTGCATCAGCGAAGGGGTGACTGTCAGTTTTATTGAAGATTTTGACGCGGTCATTCCAACAGATGAACTGAGTGAACGGTCCAATTCGGAAGCGCGCATCCTGACGGAAATCGGCGCCGCCGCCGGGTTGGCTCCGGGGCTGGTTTTTCTGAACGTCTATCCCCGTAATCTGGAACGGCTGCGGCGGCTGCCGGAATTGTTGAGGCAGCATGATCGGGAGATGGTCTGGGAACCGGACACCGCCTTCCTGTTGGAAAGCTGCTGCGGGTTGCGCGACCTCTCCGTCTACACGCCGTTTGAAAAAGGAGAACGCTCGCGGGATCGACGATATATCACCCGAGAGATACTTCAATCGGATCCCGGTCGTTATGTGCTGCAGCTTTCGCTGGATAATCTATTGGAAACGCTCGATTTCTCCGGCTGCAATCCGCTGTATCTGCACGCGAATGGCGTTCCGTTGGGAGATTATGATCCGGCCTACCGGCAGTTACTCGATTTTCTGGAGATGCAGAATATTCCGTTTTTGACCCTGGGCTGCGGCGGTCATGCCGAGCCGGCCAATCTCAAATTTCTGCTGGAGACGATTGCGCCGCGCTATCTGGTTCCGCTGCACAGCCTGACGCCGGAGAAAATCAAAATTCGTGGGTCGCAGCAGATCCTGCCGCCTGAGAACAGTGTTTATAAACTGGAGAACGGGAAGCTCATTTGAGCTTCTGCACCAGCCCGGCCACCATCCAATAAACCGTTCCGGCCCGCGCGGCCAAAAACTGATTGGCCCGTCCCAACACATCCCGATAGAGGCGTCCCAGCGGATAGGCTGGCACAACACCCTGTCCGACTTCATTGGAGACCACCAGCCAGCGGGTCTGGGGAAAAGCGCGAACCGAATTCAGAATGGATTCCAGTTCTGTCCGCACCACAGTCCAGCCGCTGGTTTCATCCGTGTTTTCCGGCAGCATCAGGAGCAGGTTTGAGGTCAGCAATGCAATGCAATCCAGTAAAACGGCTTCATATACCTGTTCGCCATGCTGTGTTGCGAGCCGCAAGGTGAGCGCATCAGCAGTTCCATGTGTTGCTTCAAGCGTCTGCCAGGTTGAAGGACGGCGTTTCTGATGGATGGCGACCCGCCGGCCCATCTCCTCATCATAAATATCTGCCGTGGCGACATAAAGCACCCGGCTGCCGGTCTCCGCGGCCAGGCGCTCGGCATAGGTACTCTTTCCGCTGCGTGCGCCGCCCAGAATGAACGTCAGATTCTCAAAAGTTTCTGTTTCTTCTCTCATGCGATTTTTCCTAATACTTCCTGCGAACGGACAAAGTCCCCTTCTGAAAAAACTTCCAGCGTCACAACGCCCCGATAATTGAGCGTGATCAATTGGTCAATCACTGCCTTAACCTGCGTGTAAGGCATAAGTGCTAACGATTGGTGATCCCGCGTCCCGATGCCGTGAAGGTGGATCACCCGGGTTCGCTCAATTCGTTCGGCGAGATAGTCCGGCGCATTGATCCCTTGCAGCCAGAGATGACCGACGTCGATACACTCGCTGACCGGAACCTGATCCAACACCGCGTGGTTCAAGGATGGGGGATAACTCTCCAGATTTTCGACCGCCAGCAGCGCGGGATCCGGCAAACAGGGCAACAACTGGTGCAAGGAGCGGACGCAATTCCGGATCCAGGTTGCCGTCTCCGCTTCGGAAGGTTCCATTGGGATGGCATGACTGTCGAGATGGAGGACAAACGCCCGAGGGGAAAGCGGCAGACAGCTTTTGATCACCCGCTTGGCTTTGAGAATGGATTCATCCATTTTTTCCATTTCGCCACTGAATTTCAGGTCCAGCGGCAGATGAACGGTGAAGGACAAATCGTGTCTGGCCGTGATGGCGTTCAGCTCAGCGATCTGCTCTGTTGTGGGAATGTTGCAGAAGGTATCGACGTCAAAGAGCACCAGTTCGACATCCCGTACCTTCTCCGCCAGGAAGCGGACGTTCGGCAGTATGTCGTCCGGGATGATGTAAGACGTTGTGCCCAGGCGGAAAGGAAAGCGGTCCAATAAAATCTGGTTCATAAAATGATCCATTTGTCGCAGGTGATTAGCAGCACAACCACCTCCGTCAGTTCGACGGTCAGCCCCAACACATCGCCGTTGATGCCGCCGATGCGGCTCAGCGCCAACCGTCCGATCAAAAAGAACAGGATTCCTGCCGCAGCTGCCATGACCGGACCGACGGGAAAGAGAAAAAGCGCCATCAATAAAGGGGGTATCATTCCGGTCCAGAGTGCGGAGCCCGGGACGGATCGTTTCAATGCGGCTGCCATACCGTTCGGGTTCGCCAGCGGCAGCCGGATCAGCACCAGAATTCCGAATCGTCCCAGCGATGCCGCCAGCGGAAAGGCGAACAGCGCCCCGCGCGCGGCCAGTTCCGTCACACAGAAGATTTTCAGCAGCAGGACCAGACAGACGCCCAGGACAGCATAGGTACCGTGATGCGTGTCTTTCATGATCGCCAGTCTTTTTTCCGGCGGGCCGGCATAAAAAAATCCGTCACAACAGTCGCTGAGCCCGTCCAGGTGCAGCCCGCCGCTCAGAAAAACCCATAGCATCACCGTCAGCACGGCGCTGATGGATGGCGGGAAGATTTTTCCGCACAGCCAGCAAAAACCGGCCGTAACCAGGCCGATGACCAGACCGACGAAAGGGTAAAACGCGGCGGATTTTCCGAAGTCTTCATCGTTGGCGCCGGCAGGATAGGATATCGGAAATGTGGTGAGAAAATTGAACGCGATGCGCAGCTTTTGGAAGAACATTGAGAGGCCTCGGAATGGCGCCGCCCGAATCCCAGCGCCGGGCAAACCGTTTTGCAGGCATGAAATCAAAAAAGGCGGACAATTTGATCAGATTTTCTCTTATTGTATCTGAAAATCCGCCGCCGCATCACGAAATCAGTGAAACGATTGATCTATTGATTATCCACGGTCAATTTTGACCTGCGAACTATCATTAATTAGAGAGGCAAGATTGTCATTTTGTTTATTACCGCCCCCGCCCCTAGGGGCGATCATCGCGAATGCTACGTCATACGCGAAGCGCGAAGGCGCAATCTTACTTGATAACACCGTTATCATCATTGATCAGGACGGTAGAAGTAGTATCTATTTCATTAATAATTTTTGAAATGTGAACTGTCGTGGAAATGTGGTTTTTCCTTTGTCGGATGTGGTAAAAATAGGAAGGGTATCCCTTGAGAAGGCCGCCGCCCCGGCTCCCGGCTTCGGCACGACCTGCTGACAATTTGCACAATTGAAGAAAGAAGACCACGATGAATTTCCCTGTTATTCCCCCGATTGAAAATGTGGCGCGTGCCGCCGCAAAACAGCGTCAGGACAGCCTGACAAAACCCTTGGGCAGTTTGGGCCGGCTGGAGAATCTCTCGATCGATCTGGCGGGCATGACCGGTCAAGCCGTCCCGGATTTGCCGCACAAATCCGTCATTCTGATGGCGGCGGATCATGGCATTGTGAAAGAAGGCGTCAGCCCCTATCCACAGGAAGTCACGCCGCAGATGGTGCTGAATTTTCTGCAGCAGGGCGCGGCGATCAATGTCCTGACTCGCCTGGCCGGCAGCCGGGTCGTCATTGTGGACATCGGCGTGAATCATGATTTTCAATCCGTGGAAGGCATTCTGCATAAAAAGATTGCCTGGGGGACACAAAACATGCTGAACGGCCCGGCGATGACGATGGAACAGGCTGAAGCGTCATTGCGGGTTGGCATGGAAGTCGCCGATGAACTGATCGATCAGGGGCTGCAATTGGTGGCCACTGGCGAGATGGGCATCGGAAACACCACCCCCTCTGCCGCCATCACGTCGGTGCTGACCGGTCGCCTGCCGGTCGAAGTCACCGGGCGCGGCACCGGGCTGGATGATGCCGGGCTGATCCGAAAAGTCGCACTGATCGAGCGCGCCATTGCTGTGAACAAGCCGGATCCGAATGATCCGTTGGATGTGCTGCGCAAAATCGGAGGGTTGGAGATCGGCGGCATGGCCGGTGTAACTATTGCGGCTGCGGCCCGCCGGGTGCCGGTCGTGCTGGATGGTCTGATTTCGACCGCGGCGGCAGCCATCGCGGTTGGTTTGGTTCCGGAGGTAGAAAATTATCTGATCGCCGGGCATCAGTCCGAAGAAATCGGACACCGCGTTCTGCTGGATCGATTGGGATTATCGCCGCTGCTGCAATTGGATATGCGGGTAGGAGAAGGGACCGGCGCCGCGTTGGCGTTTCAGTTGGTGGATGCTTCGCTGGCGCTGTTGCGGGATATGGCCACGTTTGGTCAGGCCGGCGTCAGTCAGCAAAGCTGATAGATCCGATCGGGCTGATCAGCTCGGAACCGTCCTTGATAAGCGTGTCAAAAGCCAAGTTATCCTTAAAGATCGCCTGAAATTTCACGAACTATTTTGGGCCAGAGTGTATTGATGGAAAGATTTTTGCTGGTATTCATGCTGTCCATTGTGCTCGCGTTGTTCGAAATTTCATTTGTCAGGAATGCGATCACCAGTTCCCGCATGGGATCGATCAGCAGACAGGTTCCGTCCGGACAGGAGAAACCAAAGGATTCCGAGCTGAGCGGAGTCAGTACGCTGCCCGACGGGTCCTCAGACCAGAGCTGAAATCCCAACCCAAAAAGTTGTTTCTCAGGCATATTTGTTTGAGGGTGGGTCATCTCGAACAGACTTGCCGTTTTCAGAAAATCGGATCCCGGGAGAAAGGCTTCGCCGAAAATTGCCAGTGCCTCGGCAGTTCCGAATAAACCGGCATGACCGCAAATACCCCCGAAAAAGGCGCTGTTGGGGTCACAGACTTCACCGCGCAGTCTGCTTTTTCGCCAGAGCGTGTCATAAGTCGGAGCAATCCCTTCCGCGGGCAACGGCAGCGGCACCTGACGCTGCAGGTCCAGCGGGCGGAATGAAATATCCTGCAAGCCTAACGGTTTCAGGACCAGTTGGTCCATCGCAGTGCTGAGATCTGTTTTGCATAAAGCTTCAATTGCCCATCCAAGCAGGATCGATGCGCTGTCGGATATCTGTACGTCCGTATCCGGTATAAAGCTGAATCCGGCGTTGAACAGAGACTGCCGGGCGGCACAGTGGTGCGCTTGCCGGAACAGCTTGCCGGCTGGCGGCAGCCCGGAGGAGTGGCGGAGGAGCTGGCGAAAGGTTATTGCTGAGGCGTCAACGATATTGGATGCATTCAGGCGCTGATCAGTCAATGTTTCACCCGTTTTTTGCGCGTACGCGTCCAGGAGCGGTCGCGGCCCGCTGAAATCGCGCAGAATGGCACAGACCGGATCATCGAGGTGGATCATGTCATAATCGGCCAATTTCATAAATGCCGCCGCAGTGAAGATCTGCGTTAAAGACGAAAAGTCGAATAAAGTCAGCGGATTGGCCGGAAAATACTGCCCGTCCCAGCCTGTGTTGCCGTAAGCCTGCGAGAAAATCATTTCTCCGCTTTTTTTAACGCAAATCTGATTCGCTGATGACGAACGGCCTTTGAACGTTCGCGACAGCATGGCATGAACGGCAGCGAAGGGTTTTTGTGAGGGGATGGTTTTATAAGCGGACAATGGCGACTCCGGTCTACGGCCCGGGGATTTCAGGCAGCGTGTTCAAATTAAGAGACAGAATATAAGCAAATCATTGAATTGTCAACATGTATTCAGCCTGTTTTCAGCATGACATTCATTCCTTTTTATATTGGATTATAATTATTTCTGATGTTTATCAAAAACACTTAGCAGATATGGAAAGGCTATACGGAACAGCGGAAGAACGCTGAAAAAATATGGAGGACCCTGGCAGTTGCCCCCTGATAGAACAGGACCCATCGTTTCTGATCCTGTTGATTGTCTTCTTTGTATTCGATCTACTGCTGGCGGCGATATACTTTGCGTATAAAGCAGCCAGAGACACAGATCTCGGCTCAGTCATCGAAAATAAACGTCAGAAAAAAAGCCTGGCGGTCAAACTACTTGACATCCCTCAATTAATCAATGTATTACGCGTTGGATCCAAATTCACCAGTATTGCGTTTGCGATTCTGATGAGTGTGTTCGTGTTTAACACCTGGTGTTTGCGATTTTCCGTTTGGCTTGCACTGTTGGTTTCTATCGCGGCCGCGTTTGTGCTTATGGTGGTGGAATCATTGGTTGGATGGTTGGCATCCCTTTCTCCGGAAGGGTGGGTTTTTCGTACCGCCGGGGTTTGCCAAATCATCTATACGATTTTTAGCCCGTTCTATCAGGCTTTCCGCCGCTTCGCTCCCGACGAAAAACGGTATTCTCAAACCATGAACGAAGTGGAAGGCCATTTGCGGGACTGGGTTGAAAATGTGCCGGAAAATGCTGTCCTGAAAAAAGAGGAGCGGAAAATGATGCGCTCCATTTTGCATTTCAGCGACACGTTGACGCGGGAAATTATGATCCCTCGCATCGATATGATTACGATGGATCTGGATACCGCCATGGATGAAGCCGCACGGCTGGTCTTGTCATCCGGACACTCCCGGCTCCCGGTTTATGAAGGGGATATCGACAATATTATTGGAGTCCTTTACGCAAAAGATCTGTTGCGGATCTATTTGGAGCATGCGGAGTCCGATTCGTTGGAACTGCGTTCATACCTGCGTCCGCCGTTGTTCGTTCCGGAAGCGAAAAAGGCCGGAGAATTGCTGAGTGAAATGCAGATATCCGGCGTGCACATGGTTGTGGTGGTGGATGAATATGGCGGAACTGCCGGTATCGTCTCGATGGAAGATATTGTCGAAGAAATTGTCGGCGAAATCCGCGATGAGTACGATGATCGGGAAGAGGTTCTCTGCCGGATTGTTGGACCGGAGAAATTTTCTTTTCTGGCTCGGATCGACCTGGATGACGTTAACGAGTATCTGGGTACACACATTACGAAAGATGCGGCGGACACGCTGGGCGGATTTGTCTATTCTCAGATTGGAAAAGTGCCTGCCGGCGATGAAACCGTCACTGTCGAGGACTGGATTTTCAGGATTGAAGAGCTCTCTGGCAACCGGATCCGCCGGGTTTCAGCTGAAAAGATTCAGCGGGAGGAGACAGATCCCGATTTGGAACCGGAAAGCTGATATCCGGGATCGGTTGCACGTCCGAATCTTAATTGATATGGGTGTCAAAGGTATGATTTTCTACGAAAGATATTGTCATCTTCGATTGCATCCTGTAAGGACGACTCTTGAAAATGCCCTTGGGTACTGAAAACGGCGTTTGCCAACCGTTTTCAGGGTGACGCAAAGCATTCACTTCGTTCGATACCCTCAAAAACCATTACGGGTCTGACTTTTTCCAGGGCAAGATAATTTGCACATTGACGTCTTCCGGAGAATATCAGACCC
>CALCQT010000171.1 GCA_937894825.1 uncultured Anaerolineaceae bacterium | reverse complement strand
GAGTCGGTGGACCTTTTTTGTCCCGATATTTCGAATCTTCAGATTTATGCGTATAATTGGATCAAAATTGGATGAGACTGCATGCGGAAAAAATCTAGCTGGATTGGTAGTTATGGATACGATTGTCAAAGGAATTGACGAAGGGTTGCTGTTGATTTTACCGGATGGAGAATGGACGGAAGTTCAGCATTCTCTGTTGGATAAAATTGAATCGCAATCCAATTTTTATCAGGGTGCAACAGCTTTTGTTGATGTAACCGAGCGCGACTTGCGGATTGCCGATATTACGGATTTGCGGGACCAGTTGGATCGTTTTGGTATGCATATGAAAGGACTATTATCCCTTTCAGAACGAACGCGAAATAATGCGCAAACACTGGGGTTACTGACAGCGATACCGGATAAACGGCCTCGAAGTAACGGACGGACACGCATAACTACGGCATTACCTTCCACAGATGATACCGCTTTCCTTTTGATGAAGAATGTGCGTTCCGGTGTCCGGATCGAAAAAAAGGAAAGTATCGTTATTATCGGGGATGTGAACCCCGGCGCTGAGTTAATCAGTGACGGTGATGTGGTAATATGGGGAAAAATTAAAGGCAAAATAACTGCAGGCGCAAAAGGGGATGAAAAGGCAGTCGTTCGGGCACTATCCCTGGGCGAGTCGCAAATTTCAATCGCTGGAATTAGAGAAGTTTTCCCAAAGAAAACGCGCAAACAGGATCCGGATCGCCCGTTAGTATTAAAAATTAAAAATGGCGAGATTACTATGGAAAACACAAAACACTAGGAGGGATATGGCGGGAACAATTTTTACAATAACTTCCGGAAAAGGCGGCGTTGGGAAAACGACGATCACGGTTAATCTGGGTGTCGGGCTGGCATTGCGAGGCAAAAAGGTCGTTTGTATTGATGGCGACATTGGCCTGCGGAACATGGATGTCATTTTAGGCCTTGAAAATCGGATCGTTTATGACATCGTGGATGTAGTCGAGGGCCGCTGTCGTCTGAAACAAGCCATGATTCGAGATAAGCGGCTTCCTGAACTGTATCTGATCCCTGCTTCTCAAACAAGAGATAAAAATGCCGTCTCTGCTCAGGATATGATTAAGGTATGCAGTGAATTAAAATCAGAGTTTGACGCCGTTCTGATTGATTCTCCGGCCGGGATTGAACAGGGTTTTAAGACAGCAGTGGCGCCGGCGGATAAAGTTTTTGTGGTGACCAATCCGGAAGTTTCGGCAGTGCGTGACGCGGACCGGATCATTGGTCTGATTGAAGCCGCAGAAAAAGGACCGGCCAGCCTGATTATCAACCGGATCAATTCTGCCATGGTGAACAGGGGAGAGATGCTGAATCAGGATGATATCAACGAGCTGCTGGCGATTGATCTGATCGGGTTGATCCCTGAGGATGAAAATGTAATTATCAGCACAAACAAAGGAACACCGATTGTTTTTGATGAGAAAACCAAAGCCGGAAGAGCATTTCGAAATCTGGCTGCCCGGGTTGACGGTGAATCAATCCCGTTTGATGAGATTGGAGAAAAAGAAAGTTTCATCGACAGGTTTAAGAAAATGTTCGGATGAGCAGGAGGTTCTGATGGGTTTTTGGAATAGAAATGCTGATTCCCGCAGTTCGACTACCGCGAAAGAACGATTGAAATTCGTTTTGGTGCATGACAGAACTGATATTTCATTACAGACAATGGACCGGATGAAGAACGAAATCGTTGAGGTCATTGTGAGGTACTTTGATATTGATCCGGCCGACCTTGTTATTGATATTCACCATGAGGGCCGAAACCAAAAACTGGTTGCGGATGTTCCTATAAAGAATACCAGACAGAAGTAGGCGATGAGACGGGAATTCTGGAAAAATTTCGACTTCTGGCTATTCGGCGATGTCGTGATTTTATGCGTTTTTGGTATTGTCATGATTCGTTCCGCTCTGGCAGGGAATCTTGAAGTCTCTCTTGATAGTCAAATCCAATATGTGATTATTGGTCTTTTCCTGATCCTGGGACTGACACTTTTTGATTATCACTACCTGGACTCTCTGGCAATGCCGGCTTATTGGGGGATGATTTTGCTGCTTTTGGTGCTGCGGTTTGTTGGTGAAGCGACTTTTGGTTCAGCCCGCTGGCTGCAAATCGGACCGATCAGTCTGCAACCTTCGGAGTTCGGTAAAATTGTGCTGATTATCAATCTGGCCAAGTATTTCTCGGACCATGCCCATGAACGAAAGGGCCTTTATTGGGTCGGGATGAGCTTCCTGTTGACCTTTGGGATTGTGCTGTTCGTTTTGCTGCAGCCGAATATGAGCACCTCGATCGTAATGATGGTTCTTTGGTTTGCCATGCTGTGGGTCAGCGAAATCCCGATGAGGTTGCTGGCGATTCTGGGTGTGATTGCGTTGGTTGTGCTTATCGGCGCCGGGGTATGGCTGCTGGTCTCGCCGGACACGATCCCGTTTATTCAGGGATATCAATTGGATCGGATCAATAACTTTATCGCGCCGGATACCGATGCCCGCTATGGGGAAAACTATAATGTTGAACAGGCGATTATTTCCCTGGGGTCAGGGCGCCTGTTCGGTCAGGGATATGGGAACGGGACGCAGGTACAATTACGGTTTTTGAAGGTAAGACATACTGACTTTATCTTTTCCGCTTTGGGGCAGGAATTTGGTTTTGTGGGAACAATTTCCGTCATTTTACTGCTGATGTTTCTTGTGTTGCGCTGTTTGCGGGCCGCAAGAATGGCAACGGAGATGTTCGGGGCCTTAATCTGTTACGGAGTTGCGACGTTGTTTTTCTTCCAAATGGCTGTTAATATGGGCGTGAATTTGCAGATTATGCCTGTAACAGGATTAACGCTGCCTTTCATCAGTTATGGTGGTTCTTCCACATTGGCACTGGCGGTTTCGATCGGGCTGGTCGAAAGTGTCGCTGTCAGGCAGGAAAAGTATGAGGAAGTTGTATAGTTATATATTATAAAGAATTGGTATTATAGGGGAAAGGATATTCATAATGACTGAAATTCAGCGGCCGGTCCGAGTCCGGTTTGCGCCATCACCGACAGGGCGTCTTCACCTTGGCGGTGGCAGAACTGCTTTATACAACTACTTGCTGGCAAAAAAAACAGGCGGATCCTTTATTCTGCGTATTGAGGATACGGATCGGAAGCGGTATGTGGAAGGTGCTGAACAGGAAATTTTTGATGGGCTTCATTGGCTGGGGATTGACTGGGAAGAAGGACCGGACAAAGGCGGCCCGAATGGACCCTACCGGCAATCGGAACGAAAACAGCTTTACCTGGACGTCGCTGAAAGACTGATTGAGGAAGGTCATGCCTATTATTGCTTTTGCACGCCGGAACGCCTGGCTGAGATGAAAGCAGAGCAGACAAAGCGGAAAGAATTTCCTCATTATGATGGGCGCTGCCGGGATATTCCACTTGCAGAAGCGCGGAAACGGGTTGCGGCGGGGGAGCCGCATGTTGTCCGATTCAGAACCCCACAAGAGGGAACCACAACCGTCCGAGACCATCTGCGCGGAGAAATTACGGTTGAAAACCGGACGATTGATGATTATATTATCGTTAAGTCAGACGGTTGGGCATTATATCATTTAGCTGCCATGGTCGATGACCAAATGATGGGAATCACCCATGTCATTCGTGGTTCTGAGTGGCTGCCGACGTTGCCGCTGCATCATTTGATTGTAAACGCGCTGGGTTGGGAAGAGCCAACCTGGATCCATCTCTCTGTCTTTCTGAAACCGAGTGGTAAGGGAAAAATGTCTAAACGGGAGTCAGCGGATCTCTTGAAAGATGGGTATTCTATTTTCCTGACTGATTTGAAAGATTTGGGGTATATTCCGGAAGCCGTAGTGAATTGGATCGCTTTGATGGGTTGGAGTTATGATGACCATACGGATGTGTTCAGTCTTGAGGACCTGACAAACTATTTTTCGATTGATCATTTGAACCCATCTCCTGCTGCGATTAATTTCAGTAAACTGGATCACTATAACGGACTGCATATTCGCAGCTTGACTCAGACCGATTTGGCGCAGCGGGTCAAACCGTTCTTTATTAAAAGAGGACTGGATCCGGATGATGAAACTTTGTTGCGGATCATTCCGATTATTCAGGAACGGATTGGCGGACTTGACGAGGCTCCTAAAATTGCCGGTTTTTTCTTTCAGGAAAATGTGACCCCTATCCTGGAAGATTTGGTTCAAA
>CALCQT010000170.1 GCA_937894825.1 uncultured Anaerolineaceae bacterium | reverse complement strand
GGTAGATTTGACTGGTAGTGGCATGCCAGAAAAAATCGACCGAGGCGCGGAACGCCTTGTCCAGATCGTAGCCCGTTTGGCTGCCATAGCTTAAAAATCCCAGAATTCCGTGTTTCAGCGACAAGATAAGTGGTCTCCTTTTCTATTCCACATAGAATATATTCCACATATGGAATATTGTCAAGAAATAAATCTTGTATCTGTGACATCCTGATCAACAGCAATATAAAATAAAAACCCTGATGACAGATCATCAGGGTTCTTCATCTCAAACCCAATCAGCGAAAATTCTGCTAACTTTTGCTCTTTCCATCCAGCAGGATCAGCGGCACCAGCATCTCGTCAGCGGTGAGCCCGGCATGATGACCGAGCAGCGCCGCGGCCGGTTTGCCGCCCGGCGGGCTATAGAGCAGGTCACTGGTACCGACGCCGCAAGCCACAAAATCACCCAGAAAATCATTGACCTTCGGATGAACGTCACCGGCGCCTAAAAAGCCCCTGGACAGAAACTCCTCCCGGCTGAACAGCAAGAATTCATCCCCGAATTCGCGCTTAAAGCGCTGCGCGAAAAGATCTTCCTTTCCGGGTTGAACCCGGATCATTTTGGCTCGCGGATCTCCGGCCGGGAACTCACGCAGCAATTCATTGATGGGCGGAATCTCGTCCAGACGAAAATGGTTTTCCATCTCCAGCATGCCATGATCGGCAGAAATGATAACCAGCGCGTCCTCAAATTGTTCCGCATGGGCCACCAACGTTCGATCCGCTTCAGCAAGAAATTCCGAGACAAGCGGATGGGTCACGCCATGACGATGCATCAAATCGTCGGGAGACTTATAGTATGCAAAAATAAAGTTCTGTCCCGGCAGCCGTGATTTCTGCAGCGCAGTCTCAGCCAAAGCAGAGAAAGAATTGATTTTTGTCAGATAGTTCGCAGCCAGGTCCGTCAGCCGTGGGCGGGTGATTTCGGTAAAAACGCAATGAATGTTTACCTCGCCTGCGGTCGCTTCTTCAATGCGCGGGAAAATCGGCTGAAAATCCATGAAATCAAGGACATTTTTCTCTTCCCGCCGGATCAGTTCACCGGTGAAAGAATCCCGGTATGGGAAAAGGTCGATGTTTTGGTGCCACTCCCGAAAATACAGACTCCAAGCCAGCCAGGCATGCGAAATCGGCTGCAGTCCGGAGAACAGAGACGACATGACGCAGGTAGTCGTACTGGGGTACACCGCTTTCAGGCTGCGCAGCGAATTCCGGCGCAGAAAACTGTCAGCGCCGAGGTTCTTTTCCAGTACACGTGTCCCCATGCCATCCAGTAGAAAAAAAATCACGTTGCGGTAGGCGCCCGAAGCCAGTTTCCGGTCAATTTCCGGATTGGATGGTGTAGAAATTTCTATCTGATAATGTTTCAAAATTGAGGCAATAATTCCCAGATTGCAATCCGCATAATCCGGGAAGATGATCTCAAATTTTTCCGTCATTCAAAATCCTCTCGTTACAATAGATCCGTCAATTGTTTGAGCAGAAGTCCAGCCACCACCACAATAAACAGGATGCGGATGAACCGGCTCCCTTTCAGAACCGCGACCTGCACACCGCAGAGCGCACCGGCGATATTAAAC
>CALCQT010000169.1 GCA_937894825.1 uncultured Anaerolineaceae bacterium | reverse complement strand
ATATGCTTTTCTATGATGAGATACCTACAATAACTATGTATAGAGCTACAAAGGATGTGCATAATAATACCTTCGGCATTCTCTATGGATTCGCAGAAGTTGCTGAAGACGGCGTGGAAGTCTGGGGATTGCTGCAACAGTCCTTTACACAGCTTTCTGCTTATAGCTTCCTGGTCTTCAACTTGCTGTGCGCTCCCTGCTTTGCGGCAATCGGTGCGATTCATCGTGAAATGGGATCATCCCGCTGGACTTGGATCGCGATCGGTTACCAGACGATTTTGGCCTATGTCTCCGCGTTCGTGATCTATCAGTTCGGTATGGCGGTCAGTGGAAATGGTTTTACTGTCAGTACCGGAATTGCGGTGCTTCTCTTCGTTGGATTCCTCTACCTGCTCCTCAGGAAGGACCCGGCTGAGCAATTGCACAGCGGAAGTAAAAAAGTTGCCATGGGAACGACTACTTTTTGAGTAGTTGAAAGGAAAGTCTCAAATGGAATGGTTCGCAGAAAATCTTGGCACAATTGTTATTTCACTTCTTTTCTTCGTTGCGGTTTTCTTTGCTTTGCGAAAGGTTATCGGTGACGCGAAAGCAAACCGCTGCAGCGGCTGTAGTTCTGATAACTGCAGTCTTTCAGCGAGTTGCAATTGTCATCCTGTAGCTCATAAGCACAAGCAATAGTACCCTTTTCGATGGTTTTGAAAACCGAAACCATTAATCCTAAATTCTTATCTTCTCTGAAAAACTCCCCTCAAAAGATCGAGGGGAGTTTTGATTCTGACCGGTTGACACCGGGAATCACGATTATTTTGCCGACTTCCTTTTATACAGGATTCCCAGGGTGTCAGGACCGCAGTGGCCTGAGATGGTACACCCCGCTTTGGTTACAATGATCTCATCGAAATCAGCATACGCTAAAATTGCTTCTTTAACAGTTTCCACAGTTTTGGGAGAACAATGCGGATGGGTGATAAAGATCCGGCTGGTGTCGATATCCTGAACCCCTTCCAATCTGTCACGCACATATTGTTTGAGAGAGGCTTTAAATCCGCCCCGGTATTTTTTTCCGACCTTCATTTTTCCGTTGACAACTTCAATGCAAGGTTTTAGCATAAAAATTTTTGCCCCAAGCGCTTCTAAACCGGAGCAACGTCCGCCTTTGTACAAATAGTCAAGTTTATCAATGACAAAACTGGCATCAATTCTTGGGATTGTTTCTTCCAACCTGCGGCAAATTTCTTCGGGATCTGTGATCTCCTGCGCCAATTCCGCAGCGTCGCAGACAACATGTCCTTGACCGGAGGAGAGGTTCCGCGAGTCGATCACATAAACATTGTTGAATTTTTTGGCCGCCAGCTGGGCATGTTCATAACAGGATGAAAACTCAGCGCTGATGCAGATATGGATGACTGCGTCATGCGAAGCTGCATATTCCGAAAACAGATTTTCATATTCATATACGTTGACAGCAGCGGTCTGACAGGTTTTCCCCTCTTTGTCCACAAAGCGGAAAATGTCCGCGGAGGTTATGTCAACACCATCCCGGTAATCATCAGAGCCGACAAGAATATGAAGCGGGGCCAGAGATATATTGAATTTGTCTAAAATCTCCGGAGAGAGATCACAAGTGCTGTCGGCGGTAATTTTAATCATAAAGGCTCCTTTCAAATCAAATTTAGTATTTTTTCTATAAGGCGTAATGACTCAAAGCCATTCTCCCGATCCGTGCTGATCAAAGTCTGAATCGATGTCCCGAATATAGCCCCAAAAATTAACGTAGCGATCTGCTTTGAAACCGGTTCGGGTCGCGCTTCCGTTTTCATCGCCGTCTCAGGCAAATTTCTTTCGATGATTTCTATTGATGTGGCAAAAAAGCTGTCCAGCTGTTTCCTGAATGACGGAATCCACACTGCCTGAGCTGTAAAGTCAATAAAAATTCCTAAGAGATTGGGTCTTTCGGTGATCAAATTCTTAAAGAAATCAGCCAGCGCTTCAATTTTTTCTCCGGGAGTGGACCTGGCGCGCAAAGTGGCTTCAATTTGGGCGAGATACTGGTCTGTCATTCGGTTGATGACCTCCAGGAACAGGTTTTCTTTATTTTTATAATAATAGGTCAATTGGCTGAGCGCGACTCCGGCCTCGTCCGCGATGCTGCGCATGGTCACGTTTGCGTAGCCATTTGTAACAAGGCATTCAAACGCTGTCGCAAGAATTCTTTCTGATGGGCGTGCCTTCTCGCTTGCATCTGTCATTGCTTTCCGCCTTCCATATTTCTAGATCGTACGTACGATCTAATTTTATTTCTTATTGTTTTGATTGTCAAATGGAGTTCTTTTCGCGTTCGATTTATCTGGCACGCGGTAAGGGAAGAAATAGCGCATTAATTGATAATCGGATAGTGGGATCGACGGATTTATTTTGATGGATCGAGTATTTCAAATATCAAGTGCGGCTTCTTTTCTGCGATATTGGTAGATGCGCCGGTACGTTTCTTGATGACTGATGCTAAT
>CALCQT010000168.1 GCA_937894825.1 uncultured Anaerolineaceae bacterium | reverse complement strand
CATCCATTTTCACCAATTTTCTCCGCTACATTCGGGAGTTCATTTTGGACCGGTATGAGAATATCAACTGGAAATAAAAAGCCCTGGGTGTAGTTCCAGGGCTTTTGGCTATTCAGCGAAATCAGTCAGTCACTTCATATTGGTTCAGGATTTCGATTGTCCATTTGGCGGCATTACCGACCACCGCGCCGCAGACCTCCGAATGGCCGCCGAGGTCATTAAACAGTTGCTTCTCCGCCGCGTCCCACAGGTTGAATGAACGTCCGAGGCAGGATTTCTGAATCCCGGCACAGGTATAATCTCCGTAAGTGATCAAAAAACGGTCGGTCAGTTCCTTGGAAATCTGGCTGATTCTGCGATCCGCATCGTCCTGATCAAACGCCTCCCGGCTCCTGCCGAAACGCGTTCCGATCATCAGGATCCCGCCGGCCAGTGCACCGCAGGTGCCGCTGCCGCAGGAGGCCGTCCCGCCGGAAAGCCCCTGTGCGGCACGGAAGACGGTCTCGTCAACGCCGCCGATCGCGTCCTGCAGCGCGGCCAGCACACATTGCGGACAGAAGCCGCGCGTGGCCTGGTATTGATATCCGGCAGCATACGCCTTTTCCATTTGTTCAATTGAATATGCCATTTCCTGTCTCCATTCGTTGATTGATATGTGTGTCAAAAGTATGATTTTTTTAAGGGAACTGTCATGTCGAGCGGAACGAAGTGAAGTCGAGACATCCTCAAAACTCATCAGGGGTCTGATTTCTTCCAGAGCAAGGTTATTCGCAAAAATTCTTCTGAAGTTTTTTGGAAGGCTTGATTATTTGGAGAAAATAGAAAATTAATGGTGTTTGAAGATTTCTCGACTCCGCTCACTTCGTTCACTCCGCTCGAAATAACATATTCGTTGTATATTTTTGTGCGCGACGCGCACAAAAATATACAACTTACTCAACACTTGACTCATTCTACTTTTGGCCCCCTTGATCAAAAATTGATATGGGCATCAAAAATCTAAATTCCCGTTTATTTCGACCAGATTTCCGCTGCATCCGCTTTCTGCCCAATCACCCACTCGCTGGTATCCTGATAAATCACCGGCAGCCCCTCGCAGAGCTCCGTGACCCAGTTGGGCGTACCCGGCTCGATCCAAGCCTGCACGCCGAAGAAAACCAAAACCGATTCACCCGAAAGCACCTGCTGCCGGATCACCGCCATCGTCTCGGCATAACCCTCCCGCGGCAGATTGCTGGATGGGTCAATCGGGTCCAGCAGCGCATAAGCACCGCGTTCCGCCCACAAGCTGACTGCCTCCAACTGATTCGAATAGATGACCGTCTCCTCCGGCAGCTCCCGCAGGATCTCCATCGCCGGCGAGGTTCGCCAGCCTTCCCAGGCCCAGCCATATCCTTCTGAACTGAAACGCGGGATGAAACGCACCAGATCCTGTGAAAAATTCGCCGCCGCCAGCACATAAACCGCCGCCGCGGCCAACCCCAACACCCAGCGTTTCTGTGACAGGACCATCCGCGCCAAAGTAAAAGCCAGCAAAATCAAAACCAGAAAGGCCGGATAAAGGATGCGCTCTTCGATATTGACCGATGCGTCAAACAGCGAAATCGTCAGCACGACAAAGGCCAGATACCCCAGAATATACAGCACATAGACGGCAGCTTGCATGATCCAATCCGGCAGGGAGCGCTTCGTCCGCCAGATCCGGATCAGGCAGACCAGCAAGAACACCGCACCGCCCGCCAACAGGAACAGCACACTGAATCGCATCCAGCCCACCGGTGCGGTAAGATTCTCATAGCGCAGCGGAAACAGCCACTGCCAGAAGATCAGCACGCCCGTTTTGAAATCCGCAGCGCTCAACGGATGAAACAGCGCAGCCCGGTTGGCCGCGTTCCCCGAGACCAGCACATTGCGCACCAGCCAGGCCAGGATCACCGGCAGCGCCCCAATCAACGTAAAAAGGATCGCTTTCCCCGACCGTTTGCGCGGCAGGCGGAAATCCGACAACAGCGCAACCAAAACAGCGCAAAGCGAGACAATCCCGACATAGCGGGTCAGGAAGGCGAAACCGCAAAAAAGCCCGCACAGCAGCCAGATCAGCCCATTCGAATTTTCCCGCTTGCGTGCCAGATCAAACAGCAGAAAAGCCATCAGCGTACAGAAAAAGAACAGCGGTTCGGACATGGCGAAGACCTGGAAATACAGGAACGGCTTCGAAAGCACAAACAGCGCTGCCGCCGCCAAACCGAGCACTTCACTCGACAGTGTAACGCAGACCAGCAGGCCAATCAGCCCGATGTTCAGGATGTAAAAGACAAAACTGAAGCCCCAGGCTGCGCTGGTCCAATCCAGACCGAAATAAAGCGGAATTGACAGCAGAATCGAATAAAAAGGCGGAAAATTCGTAATCGGCTTCAGCGTTCCGCCGCCGCTCTCACGAAAATATCCGTCGCCGGCCGCGATGGAGCGGGCGCCGTTGATGTAATTGACCGAATCGCTGACCAGGCCGACACCTTTCGGCGTCGTCCGCTGGAATTGGAACGCACCGCCGGCCATCAGGCAGATCAGTAAAATCAAAAACAGGATGCGAGCGGCTGGGTTCGTTCGTTTTCGAAACCCGGTTTTTTCATTGACAGCCATTCTGAACATGCTCCTCATAAGTAACCGCAAAATTGTGCAATGGGCTCCCGTCACAACGGCCCCGAAAATAATAAAAAGGCGTAGACGCCGGCGCCGCC
>CALCQT010000167.1 GCA_937894825.1 uncultured Anaerolineaceae bacterium | reverse complement strand
TTATGAGCATGCTTATGTCATCCCCTATCCGCATTGGGTGGACACACGTCTGGTGGGGATCAATGCGGGGGTGCCGCAGACCGATTATGCTTTGCAGCGAAGCGCGATTGCGGAACTGGTTCCGGCGGAGGGACCGCTGCTCTTCCTTTATAAGCCGGAGGATACGGAGACCGCGGCTGAACTGCAGCGGGTTTATCCTGACGGACAGGCCATTCTGCACCCGGCGACGGTGCCGGGGCGGGAATTTTACAGTTATCTTGTTCCGTAAACGATTCCATTTTCTCTATTGGCTGATCCCCCTTCTTCTAGCCTTTGCTTTCCGTTTTCACGGGCTGAACTGGGACGAGCTGCATGTGTTGAACCCGGATGAGCGCTTTCTGGTCCAGGTGACGGAAAGCTTACGCCTGCCTGCCACGTTCAGGGAGTGGATGGATCCGGGTGCCTCTCCTTTTAACCCTGAAAATCGGGGCTTCGATTTTTACGTCTATGGTACGCTGCCGCTGCTGTTCGCGAAACTGGCATCCGGGATTTTCCCCACGACCCCGCTGGTACTGACGGCACGGGTACTGAACGCCGTTTTCGATCTGCTGACATTGGTTTGCATCGGCGTCATTTCCGGCTTGCTCTGGCGAAACCGCAGGGCGGTCTTTATTTCCATGCTGGGCTATGCCTTTTTGGTCGCGGCTATTCAGCAAGCCCATTTCTTCACCGTGGACCTGCCGGCGGTCTTCTTCTGCACGCTCACACTGTTGTTGTCGGTTTTGTTCTGGCAGGAACAGCGGACTGCCCGGCTGTTGCTGTGGGCGGCCTTAAGCGGACTGGCGCTGGGGGCGGCCATGGCCTGCAAAGTCAGCGCGGCTTTTTTTGTCCTCCTGCCTGCTATGCTCATTCTGCTGCGGATCATTCGCCCGCAGAAAACGGACCGCTCATGCTGGCCTGCGCTGGCAGGACTGGCTGCACTGACACTGACACTGGCCTTTTCTTTTCGCATTTTCCAACCTTATGCTTTTGAAAGCGCCTCGCTGCTGAATTTTACGCTCAGTCCGCGCTGGCTGGAGACATTGAGAGAGTTGGCTGCACAGAGCGGCGGCGCTGTCGTATTTCCGCCGGCCTGGCAATGGGCGGATCGTTCGTTCACATTCGTTTTCAAAAATCTTGCGCTATATGGAGCTGGAATTCCTCTGACGTTTTTCCTTTTGACCGGTCTGTTCTTTGCGGCAATTCAGGCCATTCGGCGCAAGGACGCTTTTCTCGCGGTGACGCTGGGGTTCAGTGGTGCGTTTGCCATCTGGCAGGCTTGCCAGTTTTCGCAGATGATGCGCTATTGGCTGCCGCTCTTTCCGCTGCTGTTCGTGCTCTGCGGCGCTGTTTTTATCGACCGGGATTTTGCCGAACTACCGGGAAAAACGCAGAAAATTGGACGAATCGTGATGGCAGGCGCTTTAGCGCTGTCAGGATTCTGGGCGGTCGGATTTTCGGCCATCTATGCCCGTCCGCACACCCGGGTGCAGGCCAGCGACTGGATTTATCGTCATATCCCGGCGCCGCTGCAAGCCGGAATTGAGACTGAAGACGGCGCGATTCACACACAACAGGTGAG
>CALCQT010000166.1 GCA_937894825.1 uncultured Anaerolineaceae bacterium | reverse complement strand
CTCACGGGAAAACGAACTGATGGCCCAAAGCGCTGAGGTCACCGTGTCTTTTTTCGGACGAAGCGCGCATGTGGCAAAGGCGGAGGAGGGTGCGGACGCCCTGTTGAGCGGAGCACAGTTTTTGTTGGCGGCGTATGCGGCTGAACGGGAGATTGCTCCGCCCGATTGCCTGCGTCTGCTTAAATTTGGACGAATGAAAAGCGGAAAGACAGGCAATATTATCAGCAATCATGCCGAATTGTTTGGAACCGTGCGTGTTTTTTCTCCTGCGCTGATGGAGCGGTTCCAGTCCAAGCTGCGGGAGCTCGCCATGCAGGCTGCGGCGGAAACCGGATGTACCGCGGAAATCACATTCAGCGAAGGTTATCCGCCGGTGATCAATGATCCGAAACTTCTCCGCCGGGTGAGGGCCTGGATCGGTTCGGATCTGGTCGAACTGCCTGCGCCGTTTATGACCGCGGAAGATTTTTCATTCTATGGCCAGCGGAGCCCGGCGGTATTTTTCTTTCTTGGGACGGGACGGGAACACCCGCTGCACAGCGCGGAATTTGATTTTGATGAAACGGCGCTGGGATGCGGCGTGGAATTTTATAAAAAACTTATCCGCATCCCAGCGCTATTGCGTCGTTGACAGCTTTGCGCTTTGTTGGTCAGGCTCTCAGTGTAGACACAAACTTCTCGATTCGGTCCATCGCTTCAGCGATGACGGCGTCACTGTTACAGTAAGACAGCCTGATATACCCATCGGCGTAGAAGCAGGTTCCCGGTACGACTGCAATGCCGGCTTCCCGGATCATTTTTGTGCAGAATGTTTCGGAATCGAGGCCGAATTGAGCGATGGATGGAAAGACATAAAATGCTCCTTCGGGATAGTGGAATGGGAGCCCGATTTTCTCCAGACGGTCGCAAATATAGGCTCTTCTGCGGCGATAGGTTTCTTTCATTTCGGATGGGTTATAGTGCAGCGCGGTAACGCAGGCCGGTTGGATAAACGAGACTGCCGACACCACGGTGTATTGATGTATCTTTTGGATTTGTTCTCTGATCGGCGCATCTACCATGAGGTATCCGGCGCGCCAGCCGGTCATCGCGTAGGGTTTGGAAAAACTTTGCGTTACGATGACCCGGTCATGAAGCTCAGGATAGGATGTGGCGAAACTTTTATATCCGTCCGTGTAAACCAGGTCCCGATAAACCTCATCACAGATCACGAACATATTCCGCGCAGAAGCGGCGCGGCGGACAATCTCCAGTGATTCTTCATTAAGAATACTGCCGGTGGGATTGTTCGGCGAGGTGATTACAATTGCTTTTGTTTTAGAAGTGATCGCTTTCGACAGTTTCTCTTCCGTTATCTGAAAATCATCCGCACTTGTATCCATCAGCACGGGTATGCCTCGGCATAACTTGATCGTCATTTCATAGAGTCCGAAAGCGGGGGTGGGGAGTATGATTTCATCACCGGGAGCGATGATGCCGAAAAGGGCACAAAACAAGGCTTCGGTGGCGCCATTGGTTAGAATAATCTCATCAGGTGTGAAATTCAGTCCGTGCTTCTCTCGTTCAAAACGGGATATTTCTTCCAGTACATAAGGCAGCCCATTTCCCTCCGGGTAATGTGTCAGTCCGGCGTCTAATGCTGCTTTGGCTGCGTTTTTGATTTCTTCCGGCGTATCAAAGTCCGGTTCTCCCATCGTGAGCATCAGACAGCCTGGCGTTTTTCGGGCTAAAGTTGTGATCGTGCGTATGCCTGACAGCTCGACGTTGGAAATTGCGGGATTAAGAAATGATTTCATAAGACCTGTTCTCCTTCAAATTCAGAAAACCAACCCAAAGACCGGCGATGGGCTGATTCAATTGGTATGAAAGGTTTTTTCAATGACACGCGGATTGGCGTCATAACGGATCAAAACGGCGTCAGGGAGGTCCATCAGCACCTGTGCGGATTCGGCCAGCACAAAGGCCTCTCCCGGTCCATAACGGTTGATGACTTCCTGCGGCGTGCGCGGTTCCTCAAATCCCTCATTCTGGGGATTCGCATAGACGTAGACCGTTTCGAATGGGCGGTTTTTGTCAAACAGCGATTTCGGCAGCTCGTAACGGCCGGCATAATACCAGATCGGCGCGTCATCTTCCGGTGCGACGACGATCAGCGCTTCCTCCAATCCGGTTTGCATCATCGTGATCACCGCATTTTCATGATTGCCGATTTTCCCATAATTCTGGATGGCAATTCTGAATTGCGGAAATGCTGCCATAAGGATGAATAGCCCGGTCATACAGTGTGTCAAGGTCTTTTGGTGCCTCTCCGGCACGAGCCGGAAGATTTTTTGCATGAACAATACAATACCGGCGGATCCCCACAGAATGAGCAGGGCCAGCAAGTAAGTCTGTGTCCGCGGCCAGAGGTTAGGGCGCTGGTACAGAATGACCGGCGGCAGCCAGATCAGCAGCGCAAGCTGCAGCGGAATGGATTTGCTCCAAAGGGTTTCAAAAATGAGCAGCAGAATCAGGTTCCCGCAAAAAAGGGCTGTCCAGAGTGTGAAGGAGATTATTTTTGTCAGAGGCCCGAACATCAGCAGCAGGCAGATGGCAAGGAAAAGCTGGAGCGCGGCCCGGATGAGCGCTTTGCGCTGGTGCATGAGCATCGTCAGCATATTTCCCAAAACCAGCCAGATAACAATGAACGTCGGGACTGTCTGCGTAAAGGCCTGATAGTTATCCGTCAGCCGGGAGAGCAGCGTGGGCACAAAATCCTGTTTCGGCAGCGGCAGCACGAACACATTGCCGAAGAGCGCGCCGGTTCCGGAATTGAGGAAAACCGGCATGTAAAGCAATGCGGTCAAAAAGACGACCGACAACCCGCTTATAATCAAATATTTGAGGAAATTCCAGCGGCTGGTATAGTCCGGGGCGATTCGCCCGAAAATAACATGCAGAAACAGCCAGACACATAACGTCCCAAACGGATAGAGCATGATCGGCAGCGTGTAAAATCCGATTGCGCCGAACAGGATCAACAGCAGCCAGCCGGCCAGATTTTTCTGGCTTTGCAGATACAAACCCAGTAGCAGAATCCACAGTGTGAGTAGGGCGCAGAGGGTGTATCCGCGCGCGTTGGTGGAGTATTCGATCAGGAAGGGTGCGAAAGCGGTTAGTCCGGCTGCCAGCAACCCGGTCTCGCGGTTGAACAGCTTTCTTCCCAGCAGGAAGACAGAGGGGATCATTAACCAACCGCTGATTAACGCTGGGAGCCGCATCAGTGCCGGCGTTTTCCCCAGATGGTGATAGATCAGGTTGAGCAGGATGCTGTGGAAGATGTGATTGTTGGGAAGGTGATAGTCGCTGGTGGTATGACGCAGGCTGCTGCTGCCCCAAGTGTAGACAGAGTAGGATTCGTCATGCCCCATGGGGCGGTTGATCAGTAGCAGGCGGACAGCCAGTCCGCCGACGAGGACCGCCAGCAAGAATAGTCCTTCTGTGCGATCCAGACGGCAGGCGTTGGTAAGGCTTTTTCCAAAGCGCGGGATGTCGCGGACTAGGCGGGCGGGAAGTGAAACGATAGATCGGATCTGCCGCCGCAAGGAGTTTGCGGAAGCCGTGGGGAAGAGAAGCGTCCAGATGAAAAGCGCAAAGAGGATTAGTGCGAGTCCGGCGGAGGGAAGTTTCAGCGTCTGATGCAAATCCGCTGTGAACAGCTCCATTTTTCCGTCGGAAGCGAGGCTGTCCGCAAAGCGCCTGATGGGTTCGTATGGGCTGAGTGTCGGGATTAAGAAAATTGCGGATAAAAGAAAAAAAGATAAACTAAAAAAAAATGACTGAATCCCGGAATTTTTTGCTTTCACTGATTTGCCCATGATTATTTATTTAACTTTGTTCCTGGCTGAACATCTTTTTGATTTGCTTTCCCCTCACTAAATTGCTAAAACGGGTGTAATCGCCACTTTCCCATCGGATCCTTCCGGCTACGATCGCCGGATCGACACCCAGCTTCTCCGCTGCCTGAATCACCGCAGCTTCCTGGTTTGTATGAAGCAATTCAGCTTTGATGGGTTCCCAGAGGGCGGCCGGAATAAGTAGCTCTCTCGTCAGACTGTTCGCTTCAATTTCTTTCGGATCGCTGGAGGACCGTTCACCGTGTTCCGTATCGTCGAAAAAGGCCCATCCGTCAGTTTCAAGATGCAAAAGCGCATGGGTCAGTTCATGCACCAACGTGAACCAAAAATTGTCCAGACGGTCATAGCGGAGTGTCATGCCGATGATTGGTTGTCCCTCTGGGGATTTGAAGCAGGCGCCGTCCAGATAGGTTCCGTTCAGGTGCGGGAGAATGATCAGCGGGATGCCGCGCTTCTCCAGCATTTCACGGGCCAACAGCGGCCCGCTCTCCAGTTGGCTCATTTTTACAATATCCCGAATAACATCCGGGGTCAGTTTTTCCGGCGTGTAAAGCGGCAGATCCTTTTTTTCAGCAGCCAGCGTATAGACCCGCGCCTGCCAGGCTTTCAGCGCGTTTTCGTCCAGCGTTTTGTCCGAATTGCGACAGAAGATATATTGGTTTTCGGCTGATTCCCTGATGGAAAACAGTCCTGTTAACAATTCTTCCGCGTATTGTTTTGCTTCCTGCAATGTTCCACGAAAAGATGGAAAGTAATCCCGCTTGAACATTTCGTTAAACGGATACGCTTGTGAGTCATATTTCTTTTCGCTGACTTTGGCCCCTGGCGCTTGCAAGAGCACCTCTGCGGGAATGCCCAACCCTTCGTGCAGATTGCGGATCATTGTCAGGCTGAGCGGGCGTTTGCCGCTCAGCACTTCGGAGACCTTGCTCTGGCTGCCGATATAGGGAATCAGGTCTTTCCGGCTCAGCCCCTGCTGGTCCATGCGGAATTTGATTGCCTCAATGGGGTCCGGCAATTCGATTGGGAAATGCTCTTTTTCATAGTTCACCAGCAGTAGCGAGAGCAGATCCAACTCTTCTTCTTCCGAAGATCCCGGCTGGGCGTCCATTAAGGTTTCCAGTCGGCCAAGCGCTGCCTGATACTCCGTTTCATTTTTAATGATTTTTGCTTTGTTCATATTTCGACCGCATTCGTTTTGTTATATTCGGCGTGGGTGCCGACAAATCGAATATAGATAACACCGATGTTGTAATGAATTTTAACAATCAGCCGGTATTTGTTCCCCTTGATATTAAAAACAACCCGGTTTCCCGGTAATACGTCCGCGTTACCAAATCGATTTTTAATATCCTGAAAAGTCTGCCATGACGAACATTCCGCTTCTTTAAACCAGGCTTTCAGTGGTTCCTCGGCATCTTTGTGATTTTCCCAGAAGCGCTTCAATGTTTGCAGTTTAATAATTCTCATGCTTATTATATCCTCTGATGGGAAATTGTCAATTGTTAAATATCCCAAAATGGGAATTTTGATGATTCTATTTTTGTAACAACCTTTAATGCCTCATGATAAAAAAAGTCCGCCTGTCGTGAACGAAACTTTGTATTTTTCCGAAGTGTCAAGGTTTGATCCCCGGCGATAGATTTGTAAATCATTTTGCGAATTAATAAAAACAAAACGATGCATTTCAAGAGAATTTTATTGCATGATTTCAAATGTAGTGGATGCCATCCGTTCTTAACCGTTCCGGAATTTAGTCACTGCATACCCTATTATAAACTCAATAAGTGGGAATTCATGCTGTTCTAAGTGATACGGTGGATCAAAAGAGTCATCTGCGGTACTGCTTACCTCACATGATTTTGATAAAATGGGTCTTTAGGTAGATACCCAATTGCTTTACCCACGAATAACCCCGCGTCCGGCAAAAAATCGCGTACAATAAGTGCAGATTGGCTGAAAGGAAAAGAGAAAATGTTTGTTGATGAAGCACAAATTTATGTCCGGTCCGGAAAGGGCGGCGACGGATTTATGCATTTTCATCGGGAAAAATTTGTCGCGCGCGGCGGCCCGGACGGCGGTGACGGCGGACGCGGCGGCGACTTGATTTTGAAAGTGGAAAAACGGCTGAACACATTGTCCGCTTTTCGCTATAAATCCCGTTATATTGCGAAAGACGGGCTGCGCGGCGGTGTGAATAACATGACCGGGCGCTCGGCGGAGAACCTGGTTATTTCGGTTCCGGCCGGCACAATCGTTACCGATGCCCAAACCGGACAACTGCTCGGTGATCTGATCACACAGGGGCAGGAATTGGTGGTCGCCAAAGGCGGACGCGGCGGGCGCGGCAATCCGCATTTCGTCTCCGCTTCGCAACAGGTTCCGCGCATTGCGGAAAAAGGCGCGCCTGCGGAGGAGCGTTTACTCAAGCTGGAATTGAAACTGATCGCTGATGTCGGCATCGTCGGCGTGCCGAACGCGGGAAAATCCAGTTTTCTGGCTTCCGTCACGGCGGCAAAGCCGAAAATTGCGGATTATCCCTTCACGACGCTGGAACCGAACCTGGGTGTGGCGGAGTTGGATATGGATCATACGCTGGTGCTGGCGGATGTGCCCGGTTTGATTGAAGGAGCGCACATGGGCGTTGGCCTGGGTGACGCTTTCCTGCGCCATATTCAGCGCACCAAAGTGATTTTACACATGCTGGACGGGATGGCGGAAGATCCGATCGCTGATTTTGATCAGATCAATCAGGAGATGGCGCTGTATGATCCGAAGCTATCTGAAAAACCGCAGCTGGTGGTGTTCAATAAAATGGATATTCCGGAGGTTGTTGAACGTTGGGAGCAGGTGCAAAAGGAGCTGATCGGGTACGGTTACGAGCCGATGGCAATTTCTGCCGCGACCAGCGTAAACGTGAAGCCGGTGCTTTGGAAATTGTTTGATCTGTTGCAGAACCTGCCGGAACCCGAAGAAGAGGAAGACGCCCTGCCGCTTTATACCCCGCAGGAAGACCCGCGCTTGTTCAACATTTTGCAGGACGAGGATGGGGATTGGGTTGTGCGCGGTGTTTCGATTGAACGCGCGGCCAAGATGACCTTCTGGGAGCACAGCGGCTCAGTGCGCCGGTTCCAGAAATTGCTGGAGACGCTGGGGATTGAGTCCGCATTGCGGGATGCCGGTGTGCAGAATGGGGACACCGTCATGATTGGTGATGATTTCGAAATGGAATGGGTTGATTGAGAAAGAAGCGCCTGGGTATATTTGGCGGGACTTTTGATCCGCCGCATCTGGGGCATGTGATCCTGGCTGCCGAAGCGGCCGACCAATTGCAGCTGGACCAGGTCTTGTGGCTGCTTTCACCTGCGCCGCCGCATAAGCGAAAGCTGCATCTGACCCCTTACGATGAGCGGGCTGCCTTTGTACAGGCCTGCATCCAATCGGAACCGAAGTTTGCGCTTTCGCTGCTTGAGAATGAGCGCCCGGGACCGCATTATACTTCCGATACGTTGACCATCCTGCGTGAACGCTATCCGCAGTGTGAGATCATCCTGTTGATTGGCGGTGATTCGCTGAACGATATGCCGGAGTGGCACGAACCGGCGTTGATTCTGGAACGGGTGGATCAACTGGGCGTAATGGAACGCCCGGGGGACGGGCTGGATTGGGAGCGGCTGTCCGGATTTTTCCCGGATATCCGGGAAAAAGTGGCCCTGATCGATGCGCCGCTGCTGGAAATCTCGTCTTCAGAGATCCGGGAGCGTGTAGCTGCCGGCCATCATTACCGTTATTATCTGACCGATCCGGTGTACCGGTTGGTCGATGAAAAAGGGTATTACAAATAGAGCAACAAAAAAACCGGCTTAGCCGGTTTTTTTGTTGCTAAGATCAATTTTCGGGTTCTGTTAGTTTCTTATTCACGATGCGGGTCGGTGTCCGGCGTTTCATCGCCTTTATCGGAGCCTTCGTCTGATTCGGCATTCTCCGAGGACTTGTCATCCTCGTTGATTTCGTCATGCAATGAATCCAGGAAGGAGGATCCAAGGCTCTTTTTCTGCGGCTTTTCTTCTGAGCTGTCCGCTTTCGTCTCACTTATGTCCGACCGATTCTCTTCACGATGCGGGTCCCGGTCGGGATCGACATCTGTCGTATCCGGCTTGCTTTCGCCCAAAACATGCGGGTCTCGGTCCGGATCTTCATCTTTTGTTTCGTCGTGCAGCGAATCCAGGAAGGAAGAACCGAAGCTTTTCCCACGCGGTTTTTCTTCCGTACCGGTTTTCGGTTGGTGCGAACCCAACACATTTCCTTCACGGTGCGGGTCGGTATCCGGTTGTTCCGGTTCAGTTTCTGAAGTTGTACTCGGTCCCAATTCAATCACATCCGAAGCTGCCGGGCTTTTGTCAGCGCCCGTTTCCGGCGTCACGGAAGGGGCAGGTGAGGTGACAGTCGAGGTTTTCTGGAGGCTCGCTTCTTCCGGTATGCTTCCGGTCGGATGATTCCCCGGCAGTAACGGGTCTCCCTGCTTTTTGCCGCCGTTCTGGAAAAGTTTCCCATGATAAATAATGATGGCGCCGATTCCGGCGGAGAGGACCGCAGCGGAAGGGATCCAGCCGACACAGGGGATCAATTTGCTCAGACCGAAGAGGATCAGGCTCATGGCGAATGTACCGGCGGCAGTGGTCCAATTGGATGGCCATTGGACTTTCAGTGCTCTGGCCAGTATCCGTCCGAATTCATATCCGGCAGCAATCCAACCGTAGAGACAAACGACGACAAAAATGATTACCAGGAGAATCGCCAGTGGAATCAGGACGACTGTGATCGTGAAGAACAACAGAACAAAAGGCAGTGCGACCATAGTCAGCAAACCGATTCCAATGGGTGCCTATGAC